>JAUSPI010000245.1 GCA_030655775.1 Syntrophales bacterium | reverse complement strand
ATCATATATTTCGTCAATGTTTTTCTGAATGTTGATCGTGTGCTCAATCGCTGTTGCTGTTTTGCAGTAATGTTTAATATCATCCAGAGACAAGATTTTGCCTTTTTAGAAAAATGTAAACCCGTCCCCAATTAGTTCCGCCATGTGTATGCAATACCGGTGACTCGCAGGGTAAAAAACATCTTGACCTATGTTACCTCAAGGGTTACAGTTCTCTTGTGGTTTACAGCAGTACGCATGTGTATAAAAAGAGATGTCTTCGTAATGATAAAATCCTTTTCGCACCCGGGGCTTGAAAAGTTCTTTTATGACGGCAGCAAAAAAAGCATTCAGCCTAAACATTCTGAACGGTTAGAAACGATACTTGACCGTCTCGACGCAGCCGCCAATATAAAAGATATGAGTTATCCAGGCTCTAATTTACATCGCCTGGAGCCCAAAAAAGAAGATCTGTGGGCTGTTGATGTATCCGGGAATTGGCGGATAACCTTTGTATTCAAAAAAGGAAATGCTTACAAAGTAAAATACGAAGATTATCATTAAACCAATAACACTCTACATATCTGAGAGGGTGAGTAAAATGAGAGATAGAAAAAGAGCTCCGTCCCATCCCGGACGAATTATTCGGATGAATTATCTTGAACCCCTAAAACTGACCATCAGCGAAATGGCGGACATTCTCGGCGTGTCCAGAAAAACTGCTTCGAAGATTGTGAACGGCCGTGGATCAGTGACGCCTGATATGGCGCTTCGGCTTTCCAAGGCGTTCGATACGACCCCGTCACTCTGGCTGAACCTCCAGGCCAACCATGATCTGTGGCATGCCATGCACGATTCAAGGGAATGGATGGATGTACACGCAGTACCTCGTCTTAAAGATGCACTGGGGTGAAACGAAATTCGAAGGACACATAATTTTTAAAAACCGATCAATTCCTTTTCTGCTTCATCATATATTTCATCGATGCTTTTCTGAATGTTGATCGTACGCTCAATGGCTGTTGCTGTTTTGCAGTAATGTTTAATATCCTCCAGAGACAACATCCTGCCTTTTCTGTCTTTCAGCCATTTATCGCAGACCTGATAGCCGCCGATCCGGTATTGCCATATGTTTTCTTCCAATCCCTCAAAATACTGATCGTTGTTGATGTAAACGCGTTCAGCCTTTTTGTCATATTTGATTTTATCAACTCTCTTGTCTCCTGTTCCCTGGAATTTTATAACCGGGGAATCAAGCTCAGGTGATTGTATAAGATGCAGGTCAGCGAGACGCTTGCCGTATTCGGCTAATTTTCTGAAAAGGCGTTCGTCTTTCGTAAACGGTACTCTCGGAAAGTCCGTTTTCAGGAACTCAGCGTATTTTGCGCGGTAAGTGTTGGAGTAGAAAACAGCGTATATGTAGTAGAAAATATCTTCAGGGGTCAGCTTTGTTTTGTAGGCTTCGGATAAAGCGGAAAATATTTTTTCGCTGATATTGGACTGTTTTTCTCCGGCGCTTTTCGTTTGGCTGAAAAGGTCATTTTTATCGAGATCTGGGTAGAGGTAAAGAGGCGCCTGTTGAGTTATCCCTTTACTGCTTAAGAATGTTCTATTATCAACTATATATTGGCTTATCAAAACATGTGAATAATTTTCTTCTAGCGAGACTTGCCTCATAAAAGATAATGATAAATTCTTTTGCAACATATGCCACATGACATTTCTTCTTGATCTTTCAACCAGGACATCGTGATAAAAAATCCATTGAATATCAAAGGGTCTGTATAAAACCTGAGTAAAGGAATTTTCCCAGTCCTTATCATTTCTTACTTTTTCCCTCGCTGTCTTTAGCTTCCAGTTGGCTTTATCCTTGAGTTTATATGATTCGCCTATCAACTCATCCGGTATTTTTTCATCGCAAAACATCCTGATGCGCCGCTTGAGGGCTTCTTTGTCTGTATCAATAACAAATTTATCCCTTGCAGTAACAATACCCACGCTGTTTACCGGAAAGATATCCGTTATCTTAGGCGAGCTTTCATACAATTCCAGCAGCCTTTCATCTCTGGGAACAAAAAGATAAAATTCTGATTTGGGAGCTATTTCCTGCCATTTAGTTGTTGTAATATCATTACGGATAAGCCGGTCGTATTTTTCCTTTCGCAGCCCCCATATTTCCGAATGAAAAATCTTCTTGCCGTTTTCACCGTTCCTGTCTTTTTTCTTGATAAAGAGTGCAATGGCAGTTCCCTGGCGTATGTCGAATACGTTTTCGTCTTTCGAACCGTCCGGGCATTTTTCCTTTTTCAAACTGTTGCCGTGAAGATCAAGCAGATATATCTCGTCGAAACTGTTCATCAGCGACCGGCGCATTCCTCTGAATGTTGGATTGTCCAGATAGCTGTGATTGGTAATAAAACCCAGAACTCCTTCGCCTGCCTGATCTATTTTCCACTGGCTGAAACGTATAAATTTGACATAATCGTCTTGCAGCCATTTCGGATTCTTTTCTCCAAGCGGTTTACCGTCTATCCGGTAATATCCGTCATCTTTTATGCCGTTTTTATGCGTATAACCCTCCTTCAGCAATTGGTCTATCCATTTTCCCTTGTTTGCCGAATGACCGGAATACGGGGGATTCCCCATTATTACCAGAACAGGTTGCTCTTTTTTTACTTTCCCGGCCAAATGCGATTCTTCGGAAAGGGAGGCCATACCGGGCAGGCTGGTTTGTTCAAGTTCTTCCATCTCAAGGGTGCTTGTCAGATAGAGTTTAAACCTGTCCTCTTTTTTGAGTTTGTAACCGAGTTCTTCAAGAAGAAAAGACATCTTCAAATGACCCACCGCATAAGGCGCCATCATAAGCTCAAAGGCATAGAAGTTTTTGAGGATATGCTCCTTGATAAAACCTTCCTTATCGCCATCTCCGTATTTTGATGTAAATTCATTAACCGCCAGTTTTGCCGCCTCCGCCAGAAAGGTAAGCGTTCCGGATGCCGGGTCTAACACCGTAACGGTATCACTTGCCATGCCGTCAACTCTGCCGAAACGATCCTTCAGAACATGGTTAAGCGAACGCACAATATAGGAGACAACCGGTTCTGGCGTATAATACACACCCCTTCTTTCGCGGGTCTTCGGGTCATATTCGGCAAGAAAGGTCTCATAAAAATGAACGACGGGGTCTTTTCCTTTGCCTTCTCTAAAATAGTCCTGAAGCAGCTTGTTGACATCCGCCACTAATAACACTTCGGCGATATCATCAATAATCCATTCCATTTGATCAGGAACATCTTCAAGCGAAATAAACCTGAAAACATCTCTTAATATTCCGATAGTGGGGGGGATATTGTCATAGGCAAGTTTTCTGTTGAAACCGTTCTTTGACCGCATGCGGGCGGCAAACAGGCCGTAAGTGATTGTCTGGGAATACAGATCGGCAAAGTCCTCTTTTGAGAGACCGCTGATTAGAAACTGCCTGAACGCTTCATAAAATCCGTGGATAAAGCCTTGGCCGGTTTTTTCTTCCTCTGCCAGTTCCTCAGCGATCACCTCGTCCTTTAAAAAGCTCGTGCGTTTGGCCAGCTCTATTGCCAGATTTTTTGCATTGTAAACTTTAGGCAGGGAGAATGAATAAAACTCTTCAATCAGCTTAAGAAAATCAGGTTCTTTTTCAACAGGCGGAACCGTTTTTAGTTTATGCACGATAAAAGGTCTTGCTATTAATGCCTTATTGACCAGTATGCCGTTACGATAAAGCCTGAACTCAAAAAAATTGGTTAGTATCAGGTTTGGAAAGGTGTTCCTGTATCGTTTTAACTGTTCCGAATGTTCTATTGAATCCAGGTTCTCAACAGTGGGAGCTTTGGCTTCAATATACCCTACAATATGCTGCTTGCCGTCCCAGATTCGAAAATCAGGATTGCCCGCCTCGGTGGTTTTGGGGAGCGTTGTAATGTGAAATTTTCGTTTGCCGAAGGATTGGGCCGCTTCTTTCAGCAATGACTCAAGGGTCGAATAATAGCTTTCTTCTCTGGCATCACCCTGATTGGCAATTTGAAATATGTTTTTAAGATATGATTTCAGCATTCAGATCACCTGAATTTACAAAAAAAGACACCGGCTCTTGCTGTCAGTTAAACTGACTGGTTCGCTTTTGATTTATTTTAAATACCTTTCAACGAAATTCCGTGGATTCAAAACATTAATATCTTGATATCCTGACAGTTTTGATAAATGCTTATCCCCGCTGATAATTATTCTGCATTTGCCTGCAATGGCACATTCAATGAATTTATCGTCGTCAGGATCTTCACATATGACGATATCCAAATCTTTAGTATCAACAAATTGTCCGTGAACTGTAACCATTTCAATAATTGGCAATATATCGATAGAGGAAAATTTAGATGATAATTCATGAGCGACACGATGGTATTCATCAAGGATGTCTTGCGAAAGTAAGATTTTAAAACTGCCTTTTTCCCAAGCTTTGAGGATTTGAGAAGGAGGACCGCTAAAAAATATCCCGGATATGAACACATTTGTATCAAGGACAATTCTCATTTCTTTTTACTTCTGGCTTTTAATATGGCATCGCCAATATCAGATTTTTTAATTCCGGCTTGTTTACCTTTTTTTCTGGCCTCAGCAATAAGGCCGCCAAATTCATCAAGTGATGGCGGAGCTATATTTTTAAGAATAACAACGTCCTTTTCACCGACAACGACAAATTGAGCGCCAGCCTTTAAATTGAGTTGTTTCCGTATGTTTTCGGGAATAACAACTTGTCCTTTAGAGGACATTTTTGTTGTTGATACATTTGCCATAATATGCCTCCCTATGATTTATGCTATCTTACTGGTAAGATTATATGACCTCTATCTTCGGAATGCAAGCCTTTTAAATCAATTATGATCATGGAAAGCGAGGGTTTAAGGGGGCAGTCAAGAGTGTAGACCTGATCTATTTTTGAGGGAATAAGATGGCTTTGAAAGACGCTTCTATACCCAGCGTAATGGTTGGTTACTTCTAATCACTTAAAGAAGTGGGATTATATGTAACAAATATGGGGTTAGAGGTTAAATGCTTTCTTGCATCCATCAGACGATAATAGGTCATCTTCCCGTGCGGCGCTTCCTTATCTACATATTCTACTTCCATGGGAGTTTCACCTTTAAATGTATGTATCAGTTTGCCCCCTCGGATAAGCAAGAGATTTATTGGGGTTTTTTTCTCGGTAGTATAAGAGATACTGAATTTGATGATCGGGAAATGGGCGGTGGTCAGCGTTTCTCCCATAAAGGTCTTTCTGCCGTCTTTTCCAAAAACGTTAAAGGAATCCAACCTTGGCCAGACCCGGCTATCACCCCTGGAACAATACATGCGGCCCTTCTCCATGGCCTCTAACACGCCTTTCCTGGAAAATTCCTTCAACAGAAAAGTGGTCGGAAAGCACCCCAGTTTTTCACCCGCACGACCATCTTCGTGAAAGTCCGCTGTTGATATTCCCCATGCGGGTCTTGTCCTCTCACCCCGGCAATATTCATTTAAGACCCTGTCCCATTCTTTCCCCGGATCCGTTGCCGTGATGTTGTCCCCGTAGATGGCGGAAAAACCGGTATAATTCCTGGACTGATAGAGGACCTGGGAATATGGAGGTGTGTTGACATTGATAGGGCCATATTTCCTGATGCCGGACATTTGTTCTATGTAGTTCCAGAAACAGAGCCCCCCCTTCTCGTTAACATAGTCGATCAATTCCTGATATGGCGCGATACCTTGATCCCCCGCATAGGGGTTAAACATAGAACTTCTGAAAGGGTTGTAATTGATAACAGCAAGGATTGAAAAAATAATAAGCAGTATACCTATAAGTGGTGAAAAACCCCTTTGCCACTTTAAGAGCATAAAACCTATAAAAAGGGGAACTATAAATATTATAGCCCAGGGAAGCAATTTTTTAGTATATTTAAGGGATAATTTATTATGCAGGTTTGGGATAAGATTATAATCATCAGGGTTGTTGAAGTTCATAATAAGGATCCTTCGGTCATATTCATTAACCGTTAAATTCTTTTTAAACCATGATCCGGTCCAGTAGTAGTAGGCTGATGTTTCGCAACCCGGAATGATTATCATATCAGGATATTTTTCCGATATCCTGCTGATTTCCTCAAGAAATTTTTCAGGCCCGTGTGTCATTATTGAGGGAAACTCTTTTTTATACCTCAGTATTTTTCTGAAAGGGGGCACTCCATAGGATAGGGCAAGCCGATCATGGTCATTGATAAACAGGATATTAAATCCCCTCGAACGGGCTATCTGTACCAGTTCCTCAACAGTATGCGCTCCGTCGCTGAGTGTGGATCGCAGGTCTATGAGCCCCGGCACTGCTTTGTACCTGTCCTGTTGGCTTGAATCGGCTACACACAGGAGTGTTGTAAAAAAAATCAGGGCTGTAAACCCAAAGACTCTGATGATCTTCCTCATTTAAAAATCCTCCTAAGCCGGACAAGCCGGAACCAAACAGGCAAGATTTTTTTGGGATGTGTTTTAATCCTCTTCCTCTTCCTTTTCCTTTCCGTACTGCGCGTCGAGCCTCCTGAGTACGTCAAGCGCTTCAAGCGAGTTATGACCTCTGCGGCCGGTAAACGGCATGAATTCGACACCAAGGAGCATATCACCGCTGTCCGTTGACCCTCGCCACCGCACCCGCGCATGCAGATTCAAAGGCTTTTCGTTCGGAGCCAGTAATTGCACCATTACTTTCTCGCCCCGGTCAAGCCCTTCATCGCACACTAAAGCGAGTCCCCCTTTGCTCACGTTCACCACATGGTATGTCTTTGAAAAACCCTTGACTAAAATAAGTAGCCCTGTTTTTTTGTATCTCACTTTTCCGCCGGGTATCTCAAACCGGCGAGCTCTTCTCTTCTCAACATCCTGTACCATTACGATGTTTTCCTCTGTGATTTATGATCGTTGATTTATGATTATGGATGGGCAAACTCTTTTGTCCTCTTTTTCAACTCTCCGGCATCCAACTCTCATCCCCCTCAATAATCAATCCACAGTCCATATTCAATCTCCTCTTTATCCACCAAAATTACGCTTAGTTTTTGATTATTGGTTGAAAGTTGTTTTAATAATATTTCGATTTATGAAAAATTGCAATAAAAAAAGGGGGTTATTCTTGTCCTTGTTTAACTTGTTGTGACAAATAACCCGATACCAAATCATCTGAAAAGTATAAAAAAGGGGGGGGACTCCCGGTCAACACACTTTTTTATGCGCTTGCTACTTGCAATAAAATTGTCATATAGTCTTAACATAAATCAAGGCAATGCTTTCTACTATGGGATAAATTGAAAACAAATACCGGAAAGTAAAGAGTGATATTATGAAAGTCCTGCGAAAAATAATCGAAATTGACGAAGAGTTGTGTGACGGGTGCGGGATGTGCGTGCCCGGATGTGCTGAGGGAGCTCTGCAGATTATAGACGGCAAGGCGCGGGTCGTTGCAGACAAATATTGTGACGGCCTTGGTGATTGTGTGGGCGAATGCCCAACCGGAGCTCTAAAAATAATCGAGCGGGAAGCAGACGAATTTGATGAAGAGGCAGTGGAACAATACCTCGCAGAAAAAGAAGGCAACAAGGGCAAGGAGATACCTGTTATGGCTTGCGGATGTCCCTCGACTAACATTCAGACATTTGCAGCGCCTGTATACTGTCAGGAAGCAATTAAACCTGCCGATATCGAAGAGAGCAGCGAATCTGCCCTTACCCACTGGCCCGTGCAGATAAGACTTGTACCCGCAACAGCTCCATTTCTTAAAGGAGCCGATCTTCTTATCCTGGCAGATTGTAGCGCCGTCGCCTTCCCCACTCTTCACAGTGACCTATTAAAAGGGAAAGTGGTTATGATGGGGTGTCCGAAATTTGATGATACCCAGGATTGCATAAAGAGGTTTGCCGATATCTTCAAGATTGCAGGCATCAAAAGCGTTACCACTGTTGTTATGGAGGTTCCCTGCTGTTCCGGCCTTCCCATGATAATAAAGAAGGGTATCGAGGCAGCGGGCAAGGAAATACCCATAGAAGAAGTGATTCTAAGCACAAGAGGGAAAATCATAGAGCGGAAAGCAAGCCCGATTTTGAAGCCTGGCGAGATACCCGTTATGTCGGCTCCGGTTAAACAATCTTAGTATCGGCCAGTGAAAGGGAAAGAGGGTTATCTTTTCCTTGAATGCCAAAATTATGATGGATGTATATACATTATGAAAGGAATATTGATCCTGATTGCAGTGGTTGCCATATGGTTTGTTCTCCAGGCTTATATTTTGCCTAAGATGGGGATATCCACGTGAGTAAAGCAATCCTGCCAGTTGGCAGACAAAAAAGATCATCCCAACAAATTTGACACAAAGGAATAACAAGAATTGTTAAATTCTCAAAAGTATTTATAATTAAGGCCATTCTGTTTGAAGCCCGGTTGATGTGCAAATATAGAAGGTAATAGATGAGAGAACCATCCTATTTGAGGTTATATAGAGAAGGGAAACTTAAAGATCGTATTGATCAGGCTGTCCATTTGATGAAGGATTGCCGTCTGTGTCCACGTGAATGTGCTGTAGATCGCCTCTCCGGTGAAACCGGATTCTGTCGAACGGAGAGAAGGGCAAAAGTGGCAAGTTACAATGCCCACTTCGGAGAGGAATCACCTCTGGTTGGAAGGTCCGGCTCGGGAACCATCTTTTTCAGCTCCTGCAATCTGCTCTGCTCTTTCTGCCAGAACTATGATATCAGCCATTTAGCGGAAGGTGTCGAGGTAGAACCGGAACAATTAGCGAAAATGATGGTCACTTTAGCCAGAGGCGGCTGCCATAACATAAACTTTGTGACACCCACACATGTCGTCCCTCAGATGCTGGAAGGCCTTTATATTGCCGTACAGCAAGGCCTTAATGTTCCATTGGTATATAACACCGGCGGATACGATAGTGTAGAAACTCTGAAGATCCTAGATGGTATCTTTGATATTTATATGCCCGATTTTAAATTCTGGGATCAAAAGTGGGCTGAAAAGTTCTGCAGTGCACCCAATTACAGAGAAAAAGCGGCAGATGCCATTCGTGAGATGCACCGTCAGGTAGGAGATCTCGAGATAAATGAGGGTGGAGTCGCCGTAAAAGGTTTACTGGTGCGTCACCTCGTCATGCCCAACGATGCGGCAAATACCGAAGAGGTGATGAAATTCCTGGCAGATGAGATATCTGTGAATACCTATGTAAACGTGATGGATCAGTACCGGCCATGCTACAAGGCAGAAGATGATATCATCATCAATCGCCGTATTACCGCTGGAGAATTCCAGGCAGCAATCGATTTAGCCCAAAAGGCAGGCCTGAAAAGGCTGGACCCGAGGGTACGATTCGTCAGGATGTTACAGTAAAAAAGCCGACCCCAGAGGGCCCGGCTTTGATTTAACCTCCCTAAGAGACTGTGTCATAATTCCCTTTTTTGTCATTTCGAGCAAAGCGAGAAATCTTAATGCTTAATAAATTTAAAATGTTAAGATTCCTCACATTCGTTCGGAATGACATTTCACCCTATTGTGATACAGTCTCTAAGGGGGGGGGGCAGTTTTATGCCCCTTCTGCTCGATGTCCCAAACGTGACTTCACTCCGTTTTGAGCTGGAATAATTCGTCGCTCAATGTCGGGCCAAATTTTACGCTTCATCATCCTCAGATCATATTCAGACTGAAGATTCAACCAAAACTGTGCTTCTATACGAAAATAGCGCTGCAATCTGAGAGCGGTATCAGCTGTGATGGCCCGTTTACCGTTAACGATCTCACTTATTCTATTGGGCGGAACAGCAAGATCTCGCGCAAGCTGATTTATACTGATGCCCATCGGTTTCATAAAATCATCACGCAGTATTTCACCCGGTGTAATTGGCTCAAGAAGTTTTTTTGCATCCATATTTATACCTCAATGATAATCAATAATTTCAATGTTGTAAGCATTGCCATCACGCCACTCAAAACAAACGCGCCACTGCTTGTTGATGCTGATAGCATATTGCCCCTTTCTATCTCCTCCCAGGGCATGAAATTTGTTTCCAGGGTTTAGCATCAATGCTTCCAAGCTCGGAGCGGCATGCAAAACCATTAGCCGCTTTCTTGCCTGCCGCTCAAAAGATTGAAAACGTCGCACTTGCTTGTCGTTGAATAGTTTTTCAGTGTCCCGACAAGAAAATGATTTAATCATATGAAAGGAGTATTACGTTATCCGTAATATGTCAAGCGGATTATAGTTAATGAGAGTGGAATGATTGGTTATGCCAAGATGTCGATGAGAATATCAACATTTCACGGACGTCCCCAACTCTGCCCCCTTAGCAAAAGCATTAGCTGAAGGCAAGGGCGTTAAAGTAACCGTAGACCTAATTTAAGGTTAAGAAAGAAGTGCCGACACTACTTATATATGCTATTATCTTAACTTAAGATTAAGTTTTCCCTTGACAAAGGCATGTTAGTTATGGGATTTAGGAATTACATGGAACCGCTGTCCTTCAAAGAAGCAGAAAAGCTTATCAGAAAAATTTCACAATACGGGAGCGTTATCCCTTCAACACATGCAAGGGGGCAAATGAAAGAAAGGGATTACACGATGCGAGATGTATTCCATATTCTAAAGCACGGCAAAATTAGAAAAAGGGAAGAAAACCCAGACGGTCAACACAAATATCACGTACATGGCAAAGATATAGAAGGCCATAAAGGAACCGTAGTTGTAGCAATAGTGAACAGGAAATTGCTTGTTATTGTTACAGTTCTTGGAGGAATGGAATAAGGGAGGAAAGAAATGCAGACCTGTTGGAATTGTGAGGGGAAGTTACAGGTTATCAAGGATAAGTCATATAATTATGTGGAATGCGGCCTGGACAATGTGTATCTGTATGGAATAATCCAGTATAAATGCATCGAGTGCGGCGAAGGCGGTCCTGAGATTCCCAAGGTTGAGGAACTTCACCTTTTGATAGGTAGAAACATAGTGTGTCAAGAGGAACAATTGACGGGACCAGAAATCAGGTTTCTCAGAAAGGAACTCGGCCTGAAGAGCAAGGAAATGGCAGAACTTTTATCAGTGGCTCCTGAAACTTATTCCAAATGGGAGAATTCCCGGGGTAATATCTCCAGGGTTCACGATAAGCAGCTCAGACTTTCGTATGTCCTGAATGCCGAAGATACAGCAGGAAAGGTGTTGCACGAAGGCATCCGTTTCGCACGCAGCATTGTCCCCAGGAAAGCCAAAGATAAGAAGAAAATTGAAATAAGCGCCAACGAGTGGCTTATGCCCTCCAAAGAACCGTTTTTCAGCAAAGCTTGTATTTGAAGGTGAGAAAGAAAACATGCATTTTCAAGCCGTAATCTTCGATCTCGATGGGACACTCCTTGATACACTGGAGGATATCGCCAACTCGGCAAACAGTATGCTGACAGGATACGGTTTCCCCGCGCACGAGGTAGACGCGTATCGCTACTTTGTCGGTGACGGGGTAACCATGCTTGTCTCGCGTGTACTGCCTGCTGAGAAGCGAAATGATGATACCATAGCGGAATGTATAAAGGTGTTTCGTGAAATTTACAGCCGCAGTTGGAATGTAAACACGAGGATGTATGCCGGCATACCGGAACTCCTCGATGCACTTACCGTCAAGCGGGTTAAGATGGCAATACTTTCCAACAAACCCGATGATTTTACCAAACTCTGTGTCAATGAACTCCTCCCCAACTGGAGCTTTGAAATGATACTTGGTCAGCGTGATGGAATCCCTCAAAAACCTGATCCACGCGGTGCTCACGAAATAGCTGAAAATCTCGGCATCTCACCGGAACGATTTTTGTATTTAGGGGATACCGGGGTTGACATGAAAACGGCCATTAATGCTAAAATGTTCCCGGTAGGAGCGCTATGGGGGTTTCGACCACCAGATGAACTACGGAAACACGGTGCGAAGGCATTGATCGAGCAGCCGATGGAACTCCTGACATTGGAACCGTAATTCAATCACCATCTATCCATTTCACCGATACGCCGATATCCTGAAGATGGCTGACGTCTCCCCATGTGCTCAGCAGCCATGTGCCGTTTTCAATGGAAAATGTATTTATGCTCGCATTGAAGAGTTTAAATCTTGTAGGCACTGAAATAGGAATATCGAAGACATATCGAAACAGGCCATTGAGCACTCCCCCGTGGGTCACAACAACAATACGCCCACCAGCATGACGCCCTACAATCTCTTTGATGCACTCGATTGCACGTTCGAATTGTTGTCTCCTGCTCTCTCCTTCAGGGACAACGTAATCAGGACCAGCCGTTTCATAGAGATTGAATTCGTCGGGATATTTTCTCTTGACCTCATCCATTGAGAGGCCCTGGAAGATGCCCAGGCTTCTTTCCCTCAATCTGCTGTCAGCAATTATTTTATGTTCTGTTTTAGCGGCAAGATATTCTGCAGTCTTATACGATCTCTTCAAGTCACTGCTGTATATAGCTGTAACCTTTTCTTCTGTCAATCTTTCTGCAATCGCTTCAGCCTGGCGAATTCCGAGCGGGCTGAGATCGGTATCCAGGTGTCCTTGTATCAGACCTTTTTCATTCCAGATGGTCTCGCCATGACGCACCACTATAAGTTCGGTTGTAATTTTCTTTTCCATAAATATTTTTACTTCTTCGTAGTGAGTGTCCAGGTAGCCTCGTAGAATTCCGCGCCACTGTCCGGGTCAATACCGCCCCCTGTTACTTTGATACCGCGTGTCTGCGCCGCCAGATTTTTCTGTAACCCACGATACTGTCTGAGCCCCTGCCCGACCGAATTCATGGCTACCTCTCCCAGAGGCACCTCGCTGGCATAAACCACGATGTGGTCTTCACCATACGGAGGCACAACTTGCAAATCAAACTGGTCTCCTTTGTCCGGAATTGTGTAAACTTCTCCACCCCTAAAAAAGTTTATCTTACGATAGTCATTGGGGAGGAGCTGAATAATCTGTCCACTCGATGTAACATCCACAATCCGTGCATAGAAGTCACGGTTCCCCTGAATGAAGATCCTGATATTTTCACCCGTCCCGTAGTGCTTTTTCTCAGTCCAGACTTTTACGGTAAGCGGCGCATCGCTGTCCATGATTGCCGTCTGGTGACCTTCAGGTTTCTTAGGCTTAATATCATACAAAACTTCAGCCTTGATCCAGACATGGTAGCGGTTATTCCCCACCACACCGTGGTCTTTCTGTTCAAGAACCGTGACAGCGCCTTCCGCATTGGACCATATCATGTCGTAATCGACCTGAAAATCTTTGACCTTGGTTTTCGCCTTGATATAGGTTTTTGCGGCTTCCAGCGCCTGTCTCTTGGCAGTAGCAAAGGCAGCTGCCCGTATCTGGGACATTGTCATGTTCTCTGAAAGATAGGCATAACCATCAACCTCATGTATGGAAGAGCGTTTTTCCTGATCAGGCACAACTTTAACGGCCCGGATATCCTGGCCGCAAACGTTTTGTGGTACTGTCAAAAATAACAGGGACAAAAAAATAATAAAACACCCGCCGATTCGAATACTGTTTGTCATCTGTTTCCTCCCCACGATTTTTCTCTTTGGTGTCCTTTGATTAACGTAACCTGGTGTATATCATAACCGACCAAAAAACTAAAGGTCATGTATTATAATTGAAGTTCCCCATCCGCCGTGATAGAACCAACAACAGAAAGGAAATCATCGTTAACCATGTATTTGAGTAAAAGGGTCCTCTTAACGAAAATTGCCGTATTCTTCGTCATAACTTTCATTTCTTTTGTTTTTCAAGTACAGGCTCAGGAACCCGAAGAGTCCCAAAAGGCATGGACATTCAGCATCTATTTTGAGAACGACCTCTTTACGCATACCGACCAACATTATACAAACGGTACCAAATTATCCTGGATTTCTCCCGATTTGGCTAACTATGAAGAGAGCGGAAAATTGCCTGGCTGGAGTTTGCCTCTGGTTCATAGTCTTCCTTTCATCAATGAACCGGATTTACAACGCAATATTGTCCTGTCAATCGGTCAAAATATGTACACCCCTGAGGACATTTCCAAGAAGGACTTAATCGAATATGATAGACCCTATGCCGGATGGACTTATTTTGGTATTGCGTTTCATAGCAAGAATGATCGACGATTGGACTCCATTGAATTCCAAGTGGGTATTGTGGGACCCGAATCATTTACTGAACAGACACAGAAATTTGTCCATAGTGCACGGGGAATAAATCGTCCAAATGGCTGGGATAATCAGTTGAAGAACGAACCAGGCCTGAACATTATTTGTGAACGCAAATGGCGACTTTTGGAAGCCAAACCAGGGCTTGGTTTTGATACTATTACACATCTGGGCTGTTCAGTGGGTAATGTATCTACATATGCAAATACCGGGATCGAGGCCCGCTTTGGGTGGAATATCCCCCGGGATTTCGGAGTGTCTTTAATTCGACCGGCTGGCGATACGGGTGCCCCTGTCGATGAACAGGATCCCCGCTTCTTTGGGATTCGCGGTTTCAGTTTGCATTTCTTTACTTCCATAGATGGTCGTGCCGTTCTACGGGATATCTTTCTGGATGGGAACACGTTTACGGACAGTCACAGCGTTGACAAGAAGCATTTCGTTGCTGACATTGCCGCTGGAATAAGTATCATGTTTCATCGTTTTAAGTTGTCCTATGCCCAGGTGTTCCGTACAAAAGAATTCAGAGAACAGGAGAAAGAGCACACATTCGGTTCGATCACTTTTTCCTTTACGTTTTAAGCAGCAATTACGAGGTCAAATGCCGAGTTTTTCCTTTAATGGTTAATATAATGTATATCCGCTTTATCGGAAAGCGTCATGACTCTCCCAATACCCTCATCAGGATTTCTGTTTTGAACCCTGACCCACTCAAGTAATTTGGTTAACGGTTTTCCCGACATAATCTCCTTCAAGGCAATATCAACACCTTCCCGGAGGGAGGATGATTTTCCGACTATCCAGAGAATAACCGCCGTGTTGAGGGCAACGATTTCTGTCCGTGACTTGTTTCCCCTTCCTGCAAGGGTTTTGACGGCATCAACAGCTTCTTCCTCCACGCTGCCATACGGCCTTATTTCTTCGTAATTACCGCGGGGCAGGCCCACATCCTCCGGTCTAATTTCCTGAAATTCTGTTTCTCCATTCTCCTTTAGAATAGCAAGTCTGGAAACCCCAAGCGTTGAAAGCTCGTCCATGCCCCTGTCGCCGTCTCGATCAAACCCATGAAATACTATCGCCTTTTGATAGCCTATTTGTCTCATCACGTTTATTGCCGGTTCAATCTGCTCAGGGGATCCCACACCCCGCACACCGATGCGAGGCAGAACCGGATTGGCCAGCGACGCGGCAATGTTCAGAGTGGAGCCAAATCTAATTTGAGACAGTATCCTTCCGAGACCGCCTGGGTGAACAGTTGGGCTCATTCCGTTAAAAAGACCGAGACCACTCGATTCAATTGACCGGCAAACCATATCTACATCACATTCCACATCCACGCCCAGTGCTTCACATAGGTCAACCGTGCCGCACCGAGAGGTGATCGCACGGGCACCGTGTCGTGCCAGGGAAACACCGAGACTTGCCGATACGATGGCGGAAAGGGTGCTGATATTGAATGTCTTGAGACTGTCCATGCCTGTTCCACAATTTTCAACAACCTGTAGACCTTCAATACTCCCCTTATTTGTGTCCACGTCATAGATGGCTTCGAAACAGCCCGCTATCTCCTCCGCTGTTTCCCCCTTCATTCTGAGAGCAGCCAGCGCCGCCCCTTGGTGTATGTCAGGTTGACGTCCGGCTAAAATCTCGCAGAACATTTCCCTGGACATTTGCCGAGTGAGATTTTCCCCTGCCATCAACGAATTTATTACCTGACCGAATGACCTAAGTGATTGTTCATCCATCAAATTTTCCTCCCTTTTACACAATTAAAATCTATTTATTATGACTTTCTTAATACTCTGTCTGCTCAGGGTCTCCATTCCATCCGAAATCTCTTCGACCGGTATCCTGTAAAACCGAAAAAAGGTAAGATCGATTCGCTCCGCCGCCAGCATATTCAGCGCAGAGCGAAAATCTCCAATATTGCAGCCATAGGAGCCGGCGAGCGTAAGTTCTTTGTAATGTACGGCATTCATATCGATCGGCAGCAACTCATCACCTTTATGATTTCCGGAAAAGAATGAAACACAGCCTCCCTGATTCATTATTTCCCAGAAGGGAAGTTTGAGACCATCAGGACAGGCGGGAATAATCAAATCCACTTTTTTATTATCTAAGCTCTCAAAAAGACTGGAACTTGATGTATCGATAGTCTTAACACCCCGGGGCAATTCATCCAAAAGCCTCTGCCGATTCATGTCCGCTATGATTATTTCCCCCCAATTCTCCATTTTCAAAAGCGCGGCAAATATGCTCCCGACAGCACCGGCTCCTATAATCAGCGCTCTTTCTTTTTTTACTGACTTGAATTTTCTGACAGCATTCAGGCAACAGGCGAGAGGTTCTGCAAGCACTGCCTGTTCAGGATCAAGACCCTTTGGAAAAGGCACAAGAGAACGCAGTTGCCCCTCATGAAACGGGATGATTGAACGGAAGAATCCGTCTTCATTAAAGCCGTATATCCTTATTTTCTGACATTGAGCTGTAATCCCCCTCTTGCATTGTTCACATTCTCCGCAAAAGATACCGGGATATATGGCTACCATGGCACCGGTCTCAAATGATGGATTATCACTCTCTATTATCTCTCCGACACCTTCATGACCGAGTATCCTGGGAAGGGATAAATCTCTCTGTCCGGACTCAAACATCTTAAGATCCGTCCGGCAGACGGCCGCTACACTCATCGAGACGAGAACACCGCCACGAGGTACTCCGGGCGGGGACGTCTCCAAAACTTCAAGTTTTCGATCTTCATTTAACAATATCTTTTTCATACGCACCTCAATAAAAAAGCCGCTTGGAACACTTCACTACTTAAGTGTTCCAGGCGGCTTATGGCATACCATTCCTGTATGATAATCAGGCAGGTCTTCTGGCTTTCCCTTTCACCGTTCGCCTTCCCGGCAGCTGTCGCTGGCCAGTGACTTTTCAACCGGTCTACCACTATACGGCAACCCGGACCTTCACGGTGAAGTTACACAGGGATCACAGCATCGGCCACAATGCGGTGGTTTTTCACCACCTTCCCTTTTCACCCTCCCATATACATGAGGGCACCTGACAAATGTACGTTATAAAATCATACACTCAAAATAATGTCAATGGCTTTTGTTCTTGTGTTAGAAGCACGTAATCTGTCCGGAGTTGTAGCACGTAATCTGTCCGGTTTATAATGGGTCACCAGGAGGGGTGGCCGATGAGACGAACAGAGTTGTTACAGGAGATTCGGATTATGCGATTTGAAGAGGCTTATGGTGTATGGACAGAAGGTCGATTGAACCAGGAAGAAGCAGCTCGGATATTGGGAGTATGCACACGGACATTTCGGC
>JAUSPI010000244.1 GCA_030655775.1 Syntrophales bacterium | reverse complement strand
TCGGTTTTATCACGAAAGCGGAGATTTTATGGCACCAAAACAATATGAAGCTGCGAAGAAAGATCTTGAATATTTTATATTTTTAATAGAATTGGCTGAGGCTTATCATCAGACAAACATTTGTGAAAAAGAAAACTGATCAAGGTGTTAAAATATGAATTGTGTGTCGTAGAGTACTTCTTGAAATGTTTATCTTAGATTTCCATAAGGTTCTTGACTGTCTGAACATAGTAAAATAAATTGATCAGTCAGGCAGAGTAAAAATCATTAGTTGGTATCCAAGAGGAAAGAGTGGACACCATGAAAAGCGATTCGAAAATGAAGATAAATCTCATTTCTTATGCTGTTCTGGTTACTTTTCTATTTGGATCTGTCCTGTCAGGATTTGCTGAAACAAGGATCTTTATAAAAGAATACTCGTACCAGGCAAGTGAACTTGACAGTAAGGTATCTTCCCGAACAATTGCCCTTGAACAGGTGAAGCGATTACTATTGGAAGAACTCGGAACATATCTTCAAAGTTACACCGAGGTTAAGAATTTCCAGCTAAACAAAGATACCGTTACTGCTCTCACCGGTGGTATTGTTCAGGTTAAGGTTATTGATGAAAAGTGGGATGGAGACACCTATTGGTTAAAAGCCCAAATTACCGCTGACCCGAAGAATGTTGTAAAATCGATTGAAGTTTTAAAGAAAGACCGGCAGAAATCAAAAGAACTTGAACAAATACGACAAAAGGCGGATACAGCATTAAAAGAAATTGAAAGACTAAAAAGAGATCTGGCAGCATCCAGTGCCAAGAAGAGTAGAACACAGCTATATAACAGAACTGTCGAAACATTAACAACACTGGAGCAAACAAAAAAAGTCTATTTCGTCGCTTCTAAATATTCAAATATTTACCATAAGCCTACCTGTAAATGGGCACAAAAAATTAAACCCAGAAATTTGATCACTTTCAGTTCGGGCAGTGAAGCCCGTAGGAAAGGATACCACCCGTGTAAAGTGTGTAAGCCTTCTTTATATTGAATTTAGGCTTTAATATTCTAACTTCTTTACAAAACAAACCAAAGAAGGGGGGAAATATTTTTTAGCAATTTTCATCGTTGTAAGCGAAAAACCAGTAACTCATGAAATCAGAATTGGAGGAATTTAATTTATAACGAAAAGAGAATCAACGGTATCGAATCCTCTTGGTCTTTTGCAAAAATGAGACTTATGAAATTCCATGGCTTGCCTCTCAATCAACCTTTTACTTACATTTTAAAGAATGTGAATTCAGTTTCAATCACCGAAACGTTGATATATATGAAATGTTATTAAAGAACTTCAAAACTAAACCACTCAACTAGTCAAACGCATAAGAATATTTTGTTTCGTTATTTGACGAGAGTGTGGAAAAATGAACAAGACCATTGAGAACCTTTCAAAGATATGCAATGAATACCGTTTTAAGGAAAAACTCTTCTTTGTCCCCTCTTATTCCATTGGCCACCAATTGGGAGAACATCTGGCAAAATCGGGAACGTCATGGATAAACCTCAGGGTAACCACTGCAGTGGGTTATGCTCAAGAGCTTATAGCCCCGGAGCTCAGTAAGGCAGAAATTCGGCTGATCGAGTCTGGGGAGCGGCCCATTATCATTGAAAAGCTTTACCTGTCTGACGATCTTACCACTATCAAATGCAAATACTTTGAAGCAGCGGAAGAGGTTCCTGGTATCCTCAAGTGCCTCGGAAACGCAGTTCATGAAATAAGAATGGCAGGTCTTCAAGCCGACGACCTCAATCCTGGCACATTCATTTCGCAGGAGAAAGGCGAAGAGCTTATTCGACTCCTTAACAGGTATGACCGCTTTCTTGAAGATAACCGAATTATTGACCACGCAGGGTTACTTCACACGGCCATCCGAAAATGCAGGGAACGGACGACCAGGAGAGAAGATAACGTGGTTATGGTTCTTTCCGATTTTCCGCTAACGCGTCTGGAGAAAGACCTGATTTGCACGGTGGGCGGAAAAGACATACTCATTATAGGACACAACATGCCTTCAGGCCTTGATTTTCCGGGAAGGTTTTTCAGATCAACTGAACAAGTGGAAAACCAGGCCACCAAACCGAAATCGAATATAGATCTATTGTCGTGGGTTTTCAAACCCGAAGAGACGCCAGGGCCTTTTGATGACAAAAGCGTCTCGATATTTCACGCTTTGGGCGAATCTAATGAGATCAGGGATGTATTCAGACGGATCCTTAAAAAAGAAATGCCCCTGGATGATGTAGAGATTCTGGCAACGACTGTCGATCCTTATATCCCGATGATTTACGAGATTTCAGCATCCCTGGACATCCCCGTCACTTTCGCAGGTGGAATTCCGATTACCTACACTCGACCGGGAAGGGCTGTTATCCTGTATCTCGAATGGCAGTCGGAAGATTTCAGCGCAAGTTGCCTGAAACGTTTACTTTCCGCAGGCTTGCTACGCCTTGATAGCATCAGTCAGGAGGGGGAAGCGCCTTCATCCGGCAGGGCCGCCCGGATTATTCGCGATGCCGCGATCGGATGGGGCCGGGAGCGTTATTTGCCCCGACTGAAAGCCTTGGAAGATAGCTACCTTCGCAAAGCAGAAGAAAACCGCAAAGAGGGAGAAGAAAATATTCAATGGGCGGAAGACTCGGCAAAGAAGGTTGCATGGGTACGGGCTTTGGTGGGAAAAATATTAGCCGCGATTCCCGAGCCTGATCCGGACGGAACGATAGACATAAAGGAACTATGCAAAGAAACACTTCATTTCGTCAATAAATTCTGTCGCACCGCAAGCGCTGCGGATGTAGTAGCAAAGACAAGGATAGTGGATGAGCTGGAATCACTGAGCAATGCCTTTTCGTTTACTGATAATGCCCGAAAGGCAAGAGAACGTCTTATTAAGGTGATTCATGGACTCTCGGTTTATCATTCAAATCCAAGACCCGGGCATATCCACGTGGGCCACTATCGTTCCGGCGGATACAGCGGTCGCACAAACACCTTTGTGCTCGGATTTGACCAGAGCAGGTTTCCTGGACCGCCAATCCAGGACCCGGTTATCCTGGATGCGGAACGCCAGAAAATAGGGGCCGATCTGGTAATTTCCGGTGAACTCATGAATGAGAGTTCCTATCTTATGGCAAAAACACTCGGTTCACTGAATGGAAATGTTACCTTGAGTTATTCCTGCCGCGATCTTCGAGAAGACCGAGATATTTTCCCCTCTTCCTTCCTACTTGGTATCTACCGTCTGATAACACCTGACCGGGATGGAAATTACGATAACCTGATCCGCTTTCTTGGAAAACCGGCGGGCTTTATCCCGGAAACTGATCTAACTCCCTTAACAGGTTGGGAATGGTGGCTGTCGCGAAAAGGGCAAAAGTACGGAAACGATTCCGTTTATCCCTGCTACCCCCATCTTCTTGACGGGCAAAGCGCCGAAGAAGCGCGGGACAGCGAAGAGTTCGGGGAATATGACGGCTGGATTCCATCTGCTCAGACCGTCCTCGATCCCCTTAACCATGATGTAGTTATTTCCTCCTCACGGATGGAAGACCTGGCCAAATGCCCTTATGCCTATTTCATCCGCCACGTTCTCGGAGTGGAATCCTTGGAAGAGATGGAAAAAGATGCGAACAGGTGGTTAGACCCCCCGCAGCGTGGCGAACTTTTGCATGAAGTATTCCGTAGGTTTATGGAAGAACTCAAGGAAAGAAGTGAATTGCCTGACTTCGAAATGCATCTAAGAGACTTGAAAGATATTGCATCGGAAGAAATAGAAGCCTGGAAGATTGAAATACCGCCACCCAATGAGCTGGTTTTTGATAATGAAGTGACGGATATCAACCAGACATTGGAGATATTCTTGAAAAGTGAAGAAGAGCATTGCAAGGAAGTTGAACCATATTTTTTTGAACTTTCCTTCGGAATTGCTTCTGACAGCTCACCAGAGCTTTCTGATAAGGATCCGATTCAGATAAAACTCGGCAATGAAGGGTTTTTTAGGCTGAGGGGCCGTATTGACCGAGTGGATCACCAGGGTGATCACAAATACCAGGTCTGGGATTACAAGACCGGAAGCGCTTGGGGATACGATGATCATGGTTATGTGAACCAGGGCAAACATCTTCAGCATGCCCTTTACGCATTAGCCGCAGAGACCCTGCTCAGGGCGAAGTTCGACAAAAAGGCAAAGATAGTTCGCGCGGGCTATTTCTTCCCGGGCACAAAAGGTGAAGGCATAAGGATTTTAAGGGATCAACCGGTGCGTGATGTTTTATACAAAGTACTTGCCGACCTTTTTTCGCTATTAAGAGAAGGTGTCTTCCCGGCATCGAATGATAAAGATCCCTGCAACATCTGTTCGTATAAGGCAATTTGTGGAGATACTGATTCGACCATAAGACGCACCGTGGAAAAGATGAAAGAAGATGAAAAGTTGGCCCCATTTGAGAGGTTAAAAGGGAATGCGTAAAACGGAAGATGAGAAATATCGAAAAATGATCGTAAAGGATATTGATGTCTCCATGCTGGTGGAAGCTGGCGCAGGGTCAGGCAAAACGAGCAGCCTCGTGAACCGGATGCTGGCATTGATCGCCGAAGGCAAATGCACCGTGGGCAGAATGGCTGCTGTTACCTTCACGCGTAAGGCGGCGGCCGAACTAAAGGGGCGGTTCCAGATGGCCCTGGAAGAAGCCCTCAAAAAGGAAAAAGATAGACTGAAGCGCGACAACTATGATCGTGCGCTCTCCAGATTGGATCTACTCTTTACGGGCACCATTCACTCCTTCTGTGCCAGACTTCTAAGAGAACGCCCCATTGAAGCACGTCTGGACCCGGATTTTGAAGAACTGGAAGAGGATGAAACCCTTATTCTCAGAGACCAATGCTGGTCAGAGTACTTGCAGATGCTTCATACGGGAGAAACCCCGGTTCTTAAACAAATTGAGTCCATCGGCTTGAACCCTTCGGATCTGATTAATGCCTATCAAGCCGCTGCCCAGTATCCCGAAGTTGAGATAATTCGAGAAAAGTTGGAAAGACCAGACTTCGGTAAAGAGAAAAGGCTTTTAATGGATTATCTGGATCGGGCCATCAATGCATTGCCCGCCACCGTGCCGGAAAAAGGATGGGACGATCTGCAAACTATTTTGCGAAAGGCAGTGTTGCGTCGTCGTAACCTGAACATAGAAAAAGATGTCGATTTCATCAAGATGCTTTCAGGTCTGGACAAATCTGGTAGAGTTACACAGAAAAAATGGTCAACTAGTGATATAGCAAAAGAACAGAAAGCGGCATTCGACAGATTCAGGACGGATATTGTTGTTCCATGCCTGAAGAAATGGAGGAGCTACTGCCATTACTTCGTTATGGAACTTGTCGAGCCGGCAATCGATTACTTCAAACGGCACAGGGAAAAGAACTCTATTTTGAATTTTAACGATCTTCTTCTCAAGGCCGCAACACTTCTTCGGAACAATCCCGAGGTCAGAGAATATTTCAGGGAACGGTTTTCTCATATCCTCGTGGATGAATTTCAGGATACAGACCCAATCCAGGCGGAAGTAATCTTATATCTCACGGGTGATAACCTTAATGAAACATCGTGGCGCAGGTTGAAAGTTAGACCGGGAGCACTCTTTATAGTTGGCGATCCCAAGCAGTCTATTTACCGATTCCGCCGTGCAGACATCGACACCTATAATGAGGTCAAAAGCGTAATCAAAGATTCAGGCGGACGTATCATTCCACTTACCACCAATTTTAGATCCCTTCCTTCCATCTGCGACTGGTTAAACCCCATCTTTAAAGGGAAATTCCCGGACAAAGCCAACCAGCACCAACCTGCGTTTGAGTCACTGAATTCTTTCGAGAAGGTAAATGACGGTGGTGTCAGGCGCATTACCATCCCCAGCGTGGCCAGGAATAAACAGGAAGAGATTGCCTGGTTAGATGCTGAACGTATTGCCTCCTGGATCGACCAGGCACTCAAAGAAAAGGATTATGATGGGCCGGGGGATTTTATGATCCTTCTTCGTTATAAGAAACACCTCCCCGTTTATGCAAGCGCCTTGGAAGCGCGGGGAATACCTTACGAAATTACCGGAGGCACAGGCTTCAACGAATCGGAAGAACTTAGACAAGTGCTGAACCTCCTCCAGGCCATAGCCGAGCCGGAAGATCAAGTGGCGCTTATCGCTGCGATGCGTGGGGCATTTTTTGGTATTAGTGATGACCTGCTTTACCGATTTTATAAGGGGGGAGGATGCTTTTCCTATCTCGTACCGCAGGAACAGTGCGAGGACGAAGAGGCGCGAAACAGGATTGAACCTATTTTTGGCAAGTTCCTTCAATTTTACCGCTGGACCAGGACGACCCCCCCTGCGACTGCCCTTACCATGATTCTTGACCACCTTGGGATCATCCCATTGGCAGTTACGAAAGATATGGGAGATAGCCGGGCAGGAAATCTCCTAAAAGCGCTTGAACTTACCATGTGGGAATCAGCCCGGGCGCCAACCTCCTTTGCCGCTTTGGTTGAACGTCTTGGGAAATACTACAAAGAACTCGATATAGAAGCCTTGACTATTGAACCCGGTAAGAAGGATGCGGTTAGGATCATGAATCTCCACAAAGCCAAGGGATTGGAGGCCACTGTGGTCTTTTTGGCTGATCCCCTGAGGGAATCTTCGCATGAGCCAGAGACACATATCAGCCGAAAGGAGGATACCCCGGTTGGTTACTTTATGGCCTCGTGCAAGAAGGGAGAATATAAATATGAGACCATCGGACTTCCCCCCGATTGGGAAACTTATCAGGAGATAGAACAGAAATATCAACAAGCCGAAGAAGATCGGTTGTTATATGTGGCTGCAACAAGGGCAAAAAGACTTCTCGTAATCAGCACATACCCGGGGAAACCTGGCAAGGGAGCATGGACAGATTTTTATACATATCTTGAGGAGGTGAAAGAACTTGAAACATATGCGGAAGAAGAAGCAATTATTGATAAAGGGCAGATTGCATCAGAGGAATTCGAGGCAGGGATAAAAGAGACTGCCGAAAAGATTGCCAGGAGCAAAATCTTCACTTATTATACTGAAACAGTAACCGCTATGGTCGAGGCTTCTTCCGGAGAAATGCCTTTTTCGGAAGATACGGGCAGGGGTATGAGCTGGGGCCGTATAATTCACCGTATGCTGGAAACCGCTGCAAAGGACGAAACCGTTGATCTTGGGATATTGGCGGAAAATCTGCTTAAAGAGGAAGGGAGGCCATTGTCAGAAAAAGATTCAGCAGTCGCCACCGTGAATGCAGTTATATCTTCTGATCTATGGGGAAGGATGAAAAAGGCCGACACTGCATTGTTCGAAACGCCGTTCTCGTTCAAAAGGAAAGAAGGTGAAGCGCCAAAGATAGTTTCAGGGGTCATTGACCTGATATTCAAGGAAAAGAAAGGGTGGATCATCGCCGACTACAAGACCGATAGGGTGGACGGAAATTTGGATGCATTGACAAGATACTACAGGCCACAGATAGAAATGTACCGTAAGTTCTGGAAAGAGATGACGGAAGAGGATGTAAGCGAAGCAGGATTGTATTTTATCGATGCGGGAAAGTGGGTTACGATTTAAATTCAAATTCCGAGTTCTCAAGGAATTACTCAAAGAATGCGAAGAAGAAATTCTTAATTTTGAGATAAAATATGGGGCTTCATTTGAAGAAGTTCAAAAAAACTTATTGTTGATTACGCCATTCCAATAACCTAAAAATTCGACTGCGGAGTGATGAGATGCGATCCGTACATGGAAAGAAGTTAACTGATTTAAGATTAAATCGACTGGCAAGATATCTACAACCTCTGATTTGATAATATTGGTGACGCCTTTAAGCAGCTCTCTTAACTCTGGAAATTGATTGTGGAGTTATGATATTGATTTCCTGTATGTAATTTATGGGAATAAACAAAGATGAGCCAAGAGTAGACTTCCCCCCCCTCCCCCTTTTTTCTTTATCAAATATGTTATTTCCCCTTGACATCTGATATTTGTGGTATTATATTTACCACGTGGTAATGAAATTACCACAGCGGAAAAGGAGAAAATCATATATGAAAAACCTAGGAGGAAAGGACGGTGGAAGTAGCCATGTTTGGCGAATTAATAAAGGGGGCGAGAAAAAGGAGGGGTATTGGTTTAAGGGAATTTAGTAATCTAATTGACACAGACGCCAGTAACTGGAGTAAGGTTGAGCGTGGACTTCATTCTCCACCTCAAAGCGAGGAGAAATTAAACAGGATAGCAAACGCTCTACACATTGAAGTCGGCTCGGAGCTGTATATTGAAATGTTAGATAAAGCAAGAATAGACGCGGGAATAATTCCAAAAGATATTCTTTCAGATCGAGAAGTATTGAACGCTTTACCGATGTTTTTCAGGACAATCAGAAGCGAGAAACCAACACCAGAAGAGTTGGAAAGATTGATAAACTTTATACGGGAAGGAGGTTAACATCTGATTGAAACAGGGAATATTTAAATGTAGTTGGTGTCCGAAAGAAAAAATCTGGGAAGAAACAGAACAGATACGTACTAAGCATTGGCCGCAGGAAACACTTCCTGTGAACATGGAGCACATTGTGGAATTTGAGTTAGACTTACACATTGAACCAAAGCACGGATTAATGTCTACTGCTGACATGGATGCAGGCTTGAGAAGGGATATGACGGGTATAGTGGTTGATTATGACCGCTATATGGACACTAAGTACGCTAGCCGAATGCGTTTTTCATTTGCACACGAGGTAGGACATTTCTTCATACACAAAGAGATATATGCCGAAATCGGTTTTGTCTCGACCGATGAATGGAAGGACTTCATACAGGGAGTTCCAGATAGAGAATACAGAAGTTGTGAGTGGCAGGCAAATGAGTTTGCTGGCCGCTTGCTTGTCCCTCGCCATGTCTTAAAGCCGGAAATCGAAAGACTGTATAACAAGATTAGAGAGGAAAATCTTATCGAATATATATCAAAAGATCCCGATGCAGTTTTAGTGCGTATATCACCAGCACTTTGTAGGATTTTCGGAGTTTCAGAGGAAGTTATTGAAAGAAGATTAGAAAGAGAAGATTTATGGCCGCCTGATTGGATTGAATAGACTACATTTAGATCGAGTAACATCCATGATAAGTTTTGTTAAGGGGAAACCTCCGTTTCTCCGTTTTCCCCTTGACCTTCTGGATTGATGGACTCCCGATTTTCCCCTGTAGTCTAATGGTTAACAGCCGGATTTTGGTGATTAATTTAGTAATTTGTGTCTTGAAGGATGAGGGCTAAAAAAATGGCAAGGTTATCACGTAACAAAAAATCGGGGCAGCGGCTGGGACGTGAAAAAAGAAGGTGGACAAAAAGCATCCGGGAACTTCGGTACCAAGCAGGAAGCCATCCAGCGCAGCAAGGTACTGGCAAAGAATGCGCCTCTCGGTCAGATCAAGATTCATGGCCAGAATGGTAAGATTCAGACCGAACACACTTACGGGAAGGACCTGTACCCGCAAAAAGGATAAAGGAGAGGAATGACAAAGAATTTAACGATTGACCAAAGCTTCCAAAAATTCCTAACCAATCTGAACCCGACCGATAAGCAGCGAGAGCGAATCCAGAAGACAAGGGACTCAATCGATGCTGCGCTTATCAACGACGACCGAATCTCCCTATGCACCTCAAAACAGATTTCCTTCCTGACGGGTTCATATTCACGAAAAACCATTATTCGCCCTATTGATGACATTGACCTCTACGTGCGGGTCCATTACGGCAAACATGCTAAAGATCAGTCCCCTATGTCGATTCTACGGTTAATGGCATCGGCAATTCGAAAAAGGTATCCTAAAAACACAAAAGTCAATATTGATTCACCTTGTATCGTGGTAAGATTCTTTGGGTATAAATTCGAGATCGTTCCTGCAGTGGGATACAGCGATGATCCTGATCTCTACAGTATTCCCGTTCCTGGCTCTAAAGAATGGATGTACTGCTACCCGAATGTGCCGGACAAGTGGCTCTCAGCCTGTAACCATGCCAATAACAGCCTTTTCATTCCGTTGATAAAAATGCTCAAACAGTGGAATCGGAATAATAAAGTGGGACTTAAATCTTTCCACCTGGAGCTGCTCACTGAAAAGGTATTTGGTGCAGTGACAGATATTTATTCATATCCGCAAGGAATTTACGACTGGATATACTGTGTTCGGGATTGGGTTTGGGGAAATAATTATCCCTTCGTCCTTGAACCCGGTAAAAGCTATACCTATGTCGATGAATACCTATACGAAAAACCGCTCAGGCTGAGAGTTGTTAGAAAAAGGCTCGACGCGGGGCTGAAAAAAGCCGAGAGAGCATGGGACTTTTATTCCAAAAGGAGGTACCCAACTGCCAAGCGTGTCTGGAACCATATGTTCGGCCCAAAATTTCCTGTTCCGCAAGTGCCGACAACAATGCCTTCTCTTATTCCACCTCAGCCTCCACCCACTCCCACCCTGAAAGACTTCTTGGCACCCCAACCCTCGACCGGGCTTTTGGGTAAATCGTACGGTAATTCACTACTGGGTGCACTTTCAAATCCAAAACCTAAACCACAGCCTAACACTAATGCGTTACTCGGCATGCTTTTAAATCCTAAAGACCCATTCAAAAAATAGAGGAATGTATGTCTAAAGAAAACAATGATATTCTTATAAATGAGTGCAGGCGAATTGAAGATGATTGCCTGTATACCGCCGAAGCTCATTACATTATCGCTGCCGGTGCTGATAGGGTGAGTTTTTGGGTGAAATTGATTCCTGCGGTTGCTGCGGCTGTAAGTGGTGTTGCTCTTTTGTCCGGGGCTCCCAATTGGATTGCCTGGTTCTCTGTGATTGCGGGTGTCGCTTTTGCTTTGCAATCAATCCTGAATCCCGACAAAAAAAGAGAAGAACATTCACTGGCAGGCAAAAGCTACGCAGCGTTAAAACATGAATCACGGTCATTGTACCAGACATTTCATAGAGAATTGGATCATGATTCGTTTTCAGTAATGGTGAGAATCCTCCGTGAAAGATACAACATGATAGCTAAGCTGACACCACAAACTACAGTTAAGGCTTTTGAAAAAGCTAGAGAAAGAATCAAAGCAGGGATACATACGCCTGATTTTAAAGAGAATAAATAGTGATGAGTGTAGGGAATAATTCAAGAAATATGGGCACACATCTTTTCAATCTCGATGTTCTGGATCTCAGCTGCCTTCCTATTAAGCGAGTCGACGTCGTCGAAAAAGAACTTCGTGCAGTAATAGGCATGTTTGAAAAGTCGGGTCCTGGGCTTGAACTTAAGCATGACGTGGACCTCACCGTTTACCTAACTGATCAAATGGGGACATGCGTGGACCATGTGTGTGAGAGCTACGGAAAAGAGATTACCGCTCCATACAAATCTATGCGAAATACTGTAACTGTTCAAGGAGTTGTGCTATACCACCCCAAGTGTCCTCCGCTGCGAGCTTCAATCGTACTTGATCAGAATTCATGGACAAGAGACGACGGTGAGAGCGTTTTAATAAGGACATATTTGATCACGCACGAAATCGAACACGTGCTCCAAAATGCCAGAGAAACCGATCCTATTCAACGGTACAATTGGGATCCTTCAAACGTGACACACGCCGAAAGAGTACAACGTTTGGCCGCAGCTCTTCGAGATGAATTCATTGTAGATATAAATGCGCTTTCCCAGTGTAAAAAAATACTTCGGAGTGGTAAGGATAAAACCATCTTACCAAGTCAAATCATGGGACCAAGGTTCGTGGGTTCAGCTCATCAACTCCTTAAAAAGCTTTGCGATTTCGCAAAGCGTGACTTACAAACCTATCGTGAAACTAGCGTCGGTCTCGATGAGCTATACCCAAGGGTGGCGCCACTTATAGGTGAGCTGTTTTCCGTTTTGACACACTCAGCTGCTATATATACTCATGATAACCGGATGAATATTTTCCGATCAGGCATGGAAGAAGCACCGGAATTCACGGGGTATCTTGCTGAGGACTTGGAGGACTTCCTCCTTGCCTTAGTTAATAATGATAGTGTCACAGCAGAACTTGAAATAGTGCGTATTTTAGAAGTAGTACTTGGCTACACCGGGCTTCGCATCGAAGATCTGCCGGACGGTAACCTCTATATCCACGTGCATGCGCCCGTTATTTGTTAGATCTGAAATGTAGTAAATTTTTGGTGACGTCATTACCTTGTAATCTGGCCTCTCAAGGCTTTAACTGGAAAATGTCATTTCAAGTAAGATATATTAAATGTTACGACAGTGCTATAGTAGATGAAAGTTTGAGGTCCCGAAATTTCAAGATATTTATTTACTGTACATAACAAAACTATCAAATCAAAAATTGCAGCTATCTTTATTAGATCTTCAATTCATATTTTAACCTCTACATTGTTGACAGCTGCTATGTACTTGATAAATGCCGTCAAATCAGGAGATTAAGACAGCCAAACCATATCGTGATCAAATTTTTCAGATCAAAAATTACATACAGCTTCATCAGTAAGAAAAACCCTTTGATTTATTTCTGACAGACTGAGTATTTATTCTTCAGAGCAGACCTCTCCTTTCGAGAACCCGGAGTATGCCTGGAACCCTGAGATCCAATTCTGTATCTTCAGGAAGATTGAATAAAAAATGATCCAGTTCTTCGAGTGGGACTTTTAGAACTTCGATTTTCTCGGTAGCATCCCTTATTGTATTCCCTATAAATTCCACAACAGGAGCAAAAAAGTGAGTTGCCCTGGTAGTAGCCAGCGCCGGGCACAGGGGTACCGAGATAATAGGAATGAGTTTTTCCGCTCTATAGCCGGTTTCTTCTAAAAGTTCCCTTCTGGCAGCTTCTTCTTCGCTCTCACCCTTTTTATCAGTGAGGCCCGCGGGGAACTGGATAACAAAAGATTCTATGGGAACTCTCCAGTTTCTCTCCAGAATCAGCTCTCTTTTTTTAGTTAAGGCAACAATTACTACCGCCCCTCCATTATATATGTTCTTCCTTTCTATCGTTTCCCAAAAACATTCCTGGCCTGTGTCTGTTATGAAGTGTTTCCTGACAACTCCCAAATAGTCTCCGTCAAAAACCGTATCTCTTTTTGTAATTTTCATTTTTCACTCTACTTTTTCTTCTATGGCCTGCAAACCTTGCATGGCGTGTACCTTTGTTTTTTGTCCCTGTGGACCGATTCCGGGGTGTTAACACACAGGAGTCTGACCTTTTCGTACTTACCATGATAATTGACGACAATTGTATCCCCGTCAACTACGCGGATCACATTGTACTGGCCGGCAAGCAGAGCGGTAGGAAATATAAAGAGAAAAATCATAAAAGCAATGATTAATCTGTGTGATTGTTTCATGATTCAGATTCCTGTTCGTAAGAGCATAGATTATCCCTCCCCTGGTATTATACTGATTCGTATTATACACATTAGCATAATATTGTCAGGAGGTTTTTTGTCATTATTACAGGGATTGGCGTCAAGCGGGTATGGGAAAAAGTAATGTCTGTGGATCAGGTTTGATCTTCTTTACGGGCTATTAGATTAATCCTTTATCTCTTAATATCCCCTTAGCTTCCTGTCCCGACATCCTTAAATAGATTGCCGTGGTTGTCAGCGCAGAATGACCGAGAATGTCCTGTACGATCGTAACGGGTACGCCCGCTCTCAGTAACTCGATTGCCCTTGTGTGTCTCAAAATATGAGGGTGCGCCATTTCTCTCGGTATATTCGCGGTCGTTGCTCTTTCACAAAACACTTGCCTAAAATTACTCTGGTCCAGCTTAAACACTTTACCTCTCTGATCCGGAAACTCCGCAACATAGGTGGCAATCTCACTCGTTACGTTTCCCGGTACAGGGACGATGCGGGACTGAACTTTTGAATTGTGTCTTTTTAGCGTGATTAGTCTGATTTCCGTGTTTCGGAAGTCAATATCTACCTTGTCGTCAATACTTAGCACCTCGCCGATCCTTGCGCCCGTATATCGCAGAACAAGAAACGTCAGCCAGTACCGGCCACGGGATTTTCTTTTTGCTTTTGTGGGGCTGGTATCGTACCATTCCTGAAAGACACTGGTCATGGAATTCACCTGGCTTTCAGCCAGGTATTGCATGGGCCTGTCAACTGTTATGGGAAACGAGTTATATACAGCAAGATTCTTCATTAGTAGCCACAATTACCTTTTTTCTTTTAGAATTTTCGGGTATTTTATTGACCAACTTACCCTTTATCACCTCCAAAACCGGGGGTTTTACGGGTTGAGATGGGGATTTTTACCCGATAATTGGTATTTTCGTGTAAAAAGGATTTTTCGGTTGTCATTTTCATTGTTCACCACCCAAATGGGGATTCTGATCAACAATGGTTTCTTCAAACATGTCAACTCCGAATAAACATTATTTGGTTCGGACTATACTCCGAACAATTGTGC
>JAUSPI010000243.1 GCA_030655775.1 Syntrophales bacterium | reverse complement strand
TCGTAAAAAGTCAAAAAGGTGTGCCTTGTCATGCTGAACTTGTTTCAGCATCTAACCATTTCAGCAAGTTAGAGACCCTGAATGATCCTGAAACAAGTTCAGGACATGATTTTGGGTGACAAAAAAAGACTTTTTATGAGTTGTGTAAAGCTTCCTGATTTATGTGACACAAAAAGGGGGCAGTACGGCATAGCTTTCAACCCGTGCCGTAATCTACCCCCCATTTTCAATCTGTTATATCACTCTCCTTACTTTGCTTTCAGTTCCTCGCCGAATATATAATATTTCTCAGTGCTTTCAGAAATTCCCCGTTCTCTTCACGTGTTCCTGTTGTAACTCTCATACAGTTTTCAAGAATCCCAGGGGTATCGAACTTCTTTATCAGAATTCCCTTCTCTATTAAAGAGGGATATACACTATCTGTATCGAAAGAACAACTGAAAAGAATAAAATTTGCGTCGGAGGGATATAAACGAATTCCGTCAATTTTTTTCAGTTCAGTAAATAGTTCATCCCTTCTGCTGACAACCGTATCCGCCTGTTTTTGAAACTCCGCTTCATTCTCAATATAGAGGCGGGCTGCAATCTGTGAAAATGTATTCAGGTTGTAGGGAAGTCTCACTTTGTTCAATTCGTGGACCAGGGGAGGGCTGCCAATTAGAATGCCTATTCTCATTGCAGCAAGTCCCACTTTGGAAAGAGTCCTTAAAATAACAAGATTTTCATATTTGTCAAGGTATGAGAGAAACGTCTTTCCGGAAAAGTTAAAATAGGCTTCATCAACAACCACAATACCGTCCGTTTCCTTTAAAATGGTCTCTATTTTCCCGGAATCAAAACAATTGCCGGTAGGATTGTTCGGATAACTGAGGAATATCAGATCCGGGGACTTATTTACTATAATCTCGAGCATAGAATCGACATCCAGATCAAACTGCTTGTCGAGGGGAACCTCTATTACCTCATGCCCGGTATTTAAGGCTGATATCTTATACATGACAAAAGTAGGGGTTGGAATCAGAATGCTTGAAGCCTGCCTTTTTACTGCCATTAAAAGGATCTGGATAAGTTCGTCTGAACCATTCCCGACAAGTAACATATCGCTGGTAATCCCGTAGAGTTTTGCGAATTCCGTTCTAAATTCGGGGGAGCCGGGTTCTGGATAACGGTTCATCTGTACTTTCTTTATGCCTTCAATAATTTTGCTTTTCAGGGAAGCTGAGAGGTCATACGGGCTCTCATTTGCATCAAGTTTAATCGGGCAGGATATCTCTGGAGCAGAATATGCCTCCTGATTTAGAACTTCTTCCCGTATAAGGTTTTTAATGTTCATTTACAACCACCTCTAACAGCCTAATATCCTCAAGTCCTTTGGCATCTTTGTCAAAACTTCACAACCGTCCTCTTTAACCAGAACCATATCCTCTATCCGGACACCCCACTGACCGGGAATATAGACACCAGGTTCTATGGTAACGACCATGCCTTTTTCCAGATAGTCTTCCGCTTTGGTGAATAACCGCGGAGCCTCGTGAACATCGAGGCCAACACCATGGCCTGTACCATGTGAAAAATATTTCCCGAGACCGGCATTCTCTATATGGCTTCTGGCAATCCTGTCAACTTCCCTGCATGAAACTCCAGCCCTGACAGAATCCAGAGCCTTGTCGTGGGCATCTTTCACGATACCGTATATCTCTTTCTGCCTGTCCGTTACACTTCCAATGATAAACGTACATGTTTCATCTGAATTATAGCCGTCATAGACCGCCCCGTAATCTATGACAACAAAATCTCCATGTTCAAACTTCCTGTATCCTGGTGTGGCATGGGGCAGGGCAGTATTTTTCCCGGAGGCTACTATTGTTTCGAATGAAATCTTCTCTGCCCCCTCTCCTCTCATCCTGTATTCAAGCTCCAGGGCAATATCTCTTTCTCTGATACCCGGCCTGACGAGGTCTAAGGTGGAAATAAGTGCCTGCGAGGATATCTCGACCGCCTTTTTTATCGATTCTATTTCATTCTGTTCTTTTACTGCCCTGATGGAGCTAACTTCCTTAGATATCGGCTTCAGTTCCACCTCTTCCAGTCTGTCACGGAGACTCAAATAGGAATCAAAACTTATCGCTCCCGATTCAAAACCGACTTTATGCAATCCTGCACCGGTTACTACCCGAACAATTCCTTCTATTTTGTCATTGTATTCAACAACCTCCGCTTTTTTAACTTCCCCCTTTGCCTGGGTAACATAGCGGCCATCCACCATCAATATGATTTTGTTTTTCCCGACAATAAGCGCTCCATCGCTTCCTGAAAAACCGCTCAGATAGCGTATATTTTTCATGTCAAAAAAAAGGAGGGCTTCTATTTCAAGGTGGACCAGCTTTGATCTAATGCGAGAGATTCTGTTAGTATGCTGCATATCTTTTTATCTTATTCAGATTTTCTAACCACCTATTCAGCTCATTAATTACTGAAGCTCGCTTTTCTTCTGAAAACACCTTCGCTTTTTCCGCCTCCAGAGCGGCTTTAAGCTCGTTTAATATCTCTGCTGCCTTGATGTTTCCGGGGTCCGCCTTAAGAATTTCCTTCAGGATCTTCCCTGCCGTTTCGAGATGTCCCTGCTTCTTGTAAAGTTCCGCCAGGGTTATCGTGTAGAAGTCCGGTGATACATCTTCGATACTATCGTCTAACTCCTCCGGTATGAGATCATCCTGTGTAGTAGAGCTGGTCAGGTAATCAAGTTTTGCAGATACGTCTTTGGTAATCGGTGAATCGGGATTGAGCGAGACAAAACGCTGATAGTCTTTTATCGCCTTTTCGGTAATGCCTTTCTCCTGATAGATATCCCCGAGGCACTCAAAGACGTTTGACCATTTAATAATGTCCTCTTCTACGCTTTTCAGAACTTTAAGAGCTTCATCCGTCTTTCCATTCTTGATCAGGGAAGAACCGAGAATAATCCTTGCGTCTACATCACCCGGGAAACGGTTAAGCCTTTCTTCTGCCAGAGCGATAGCCCTGTCGGGCAGGCCCTGCTCTAAATATGCCTCGGCTCTGGAAAGAAACTCTTCTCTATCTTCGAAATTCCGGAAATTCATATGATTTTATCTTTCATTATCAAGTGATTTTACTCAATTAGCACACTGCTAAAAGCATGTCAAGAAAGGGGTTCCCCAAAATAGACATTGAAAATAAAGGTTGTCCTACCCATCCCGCAGGACAGCCGTCTCGGCTGTCTAAGCGATTCAACATTATGGACAGGCGGGACGCCTGTCCTACTGTGTTGGAAGGGTCAATGTCTATGGGGGGGGTAAAAAAGTTTGACACCTGTCTTGCGGCAATGGTAAAAGGGAATTTATGGAGGCGATAGAAAACAAATACAGAGAGCGTGACTATGAGGTGAATATAAGATTTCCGGAATTTACCTGCCTCTGCCCGATGACTTCCCAGCCCGACTTTGCCGAAATCATAATCGATTATGTGCCGAATGAGCTGTTGATTGAA
>JAUSPI010000242.1 GCA_030655775.1 Syntrophales bacterium | reverse complement strand
AACCTTCGGATGAACTCATCAGCCTTGAGCGTCATCGTCTTTTGACGGTTATCGTCGGCATAATCCCGCCACAAGAAGGAAACCTTGCCACCCTGGATATTGAGGATGCGGTTATTGCTGATGGCGATTCTGTGGGTATATCTGCCAAGATACTGGAGAACACCCTTGGGGCCACCGAACGGCGGTTTGCAATAAACGACCCACTTCTTTTCATAGAGTTGTTTCCTGAAAAAATTGAAGTTGCCGGGTGTTTTGAGATGGTTGATCGCACCGTCGAACACCAGAGCGCCGTTTTTGAAACAATGCGTGAGGTGGTCAAGAAACTTCCCGCGGAACAATGCCGACATGACCGTTACGGGAAGGAAAAAACCCTTCCGGCAGGATATCCAACGGTTGGCGTCAGCGGACAGGCCGCCCCCGGTGACAATACAGTGGATATGGGGGTGATCCATAAGGTTCTGTCCCCAGGTATGCAGAACACTGATGACGCCTATTTTGGCACCGAGATGTTTCGGGTCATTGGCAAGTTCAATGAGCGTTTCTGAGACTGAACGGAAAAAAAGATCATACATGACCTTTCGGTTCATTAACACCAGATGATTCAGTTCTGAGGGGATGGTGAAGACTACATGGAAGTATTCAACAGGCAGGAGGTCCTCACCGCGAGCCTCGATCCATTTCTCTTTCCGCAGTGTCTGGCATTTGGGACAGTGCCGGTTTCGGCAGGAGTTATACGATATCGCCAGATGGCCGCAGTGATCGCACTGGTCCTTATGACCACCCATGGCAGCGGTTCTGCATACCTCAATGGCGCGCATGACCCTCAGATGATTGCGGGGCAATCTATGAGATTCTCTATAGACAGGTCCGTACTGACGGAAAATCTCCGCCACTTCAAAGTCGCCAGCTGTTCGCATCCGCTTTTCGTGGATTACGAAGGTTGCTTCGTTTTTTTATCGAGAGGAGATGTGACCTGTGACAGGTTCAGTCGGCTGACATGCAGGTAGACAGTGGTCGTTGTTGGGGACCTGTGCCCAAGAAGCAGTTGGACATGGTGGAGGCTTGTTCCCTCTTCAATCAGATGAGTGGCAAAACTGTGTCTTAACGTATGCACGCTGACCGGCTTTGTGATGCCGGCACGTTTCCTGGCTTTCTGAAATAGCTGCTGGATCGAACTCACGGAGATGTGGCCTTTCCCTTTGGCGCCGGCAAACAACCATTCCGTGGGATGGTATTTTTTCCAGTATCTTCTCAAATGCTCAAGGGCGGTTTCGGACAGGATGGAATAGCGGTCTTTGCCTCCCTTGCCCTGACTCACCCTGACCGTCATCCGTTTGCTGTCGATATCGGTCAGCTTCAGGCGGGCCGTTTCGCTGACCCTCAATCCCGACGAATACGTGATCATCAACATCGCCTTGTGCTTAAGATTTCTGGTGACCGAAAAGAGGGACTCCACCTCCATAAGGTCGAGGACAACCGGAAGATTTCTCTTGCTCCGGGGATGCCTGATCTTTTCCACCGGCCATTCCCGCTTCAGCGTTGTTCTGTAGAAAAACTTGAGTCCGGCAACATAGAACCGGAACGTCCCCTCGGACAGGTGCCGCTCGTTGATCATGTAAAGCATGTACTTCTTGAGTTCGGCCTCCCCCAGTTCCGCCGGGGAGCTCTTAAAGTATTTTGCCAGGTTCTCTACTTCCCGCAGATAGGCATCTTGTGTCCTCGGTTTGGCCCCGCTCAACTGTAAATCCATCAGCATCTGATCTCTTAACATTCCCATCATACAACCTCCTTTGATTTTGATATCTGCCAGCACAGGCTGACGGTTTGACAAAGGATGATGTATGGGGTTTTCGCTTGATCAACAAGCGCTAAAAAACGTGTTGGATTTATAGAGACTGGTATTATAATCCGATGAAACAGGCGATGGGATGGCTACCGCGCAGCGGTTTAGTTCTTCAAATGGTATTCATTATTAGCTGTTGCCATTTTTCCCACATTTTACCACTGGACTTTTGGTCCTTATTACCACAAAACACCCATTGGTCGAAGTCCAATTGTACTTGATTTCACCGTGAAACTTCCGCTTTTCATTTTTCATGAATTGAAGTAGGATTGCACGGAAGTTCGGAAAATACCTACTAGGTATATTAATCGTTGGGCATAAAATTAATGACCAAAGGAGGATTAAATGAAACTACGAAAAACATTGTTATTAGTATCGGTTATATTTTTGCTTGCTCCATCAGCATCAGTAGTCGCAGCAGCTGAATTCGATTGGATGCCAAAATTTAATATTCAAGCACAAGCAGATCCATCTGGATTCCGTGCAAGACTTGCCACTCGTTTTAATATCGGGGATGCGCAGATCACAACCGTACTCAGTAATTTCACCAAACCTGCGGATGCTTATGTCGCTCTGCGATTGGGAGAAATGTCCGGGAAACCGATTGACTATGTGACTGAACAATACAAAGAAGGTAAGGGCCGAGGGTGGGGTGCACTGGCCAAAAGTCTTGGTATTAAACCCGGTTCTCCAGAGTTCCATGCCCTCAAACGCGGTGACGATCTCTATGGCCAAAAAGGCAAGGGCAAGGGTAAAGGCAAGGGCAAAAAAAATAAGTAAAAGCAAAAATATAGTATGTCTCTAATGAAAGGAACTCACTTGGGAAATACCCAACCAGGCGCTGGAGATGGACTGAGGAAAAAAGGGGACAGATTTATTTATTGTTTTTTTAATCTTGCTGTGTTAGCAAGTCAGTATGCCAAGAACGTCACGAATAGTCATTGCCGACTACCCACATCATGTAATCCAGCGAGGCCATAACAGACAAACCGTTT
>JAUSPI010000241.1 GCA_030655775.1 Syntrophales bacterium | reverse complement strand
TTACCAAAACCTGACAAGTTCGTAAAAAGTCTTTTTTTGTCACCCTGAATTTATTTCAGGGTCTCTAACTTATTGAAATGTTTAGATGCTGAAACAAGCGAGATCCTGAAACGAGTTCAGGACGACAAATGACACAGTTTGAGACTTTTTACGAGTGCATCAAACCTTATACAGTTGAAGAAGGATGAATTAAAAACACTGGTGGCTTGTATAGAGGAGAAGGTAGATCAGGTGGGGGAATAGTCCACTTATAATAGATTTTATAGGGAGCGGTTACATGAGTGAATTACCCCGCCTTGTCAGCGATTTTTGCCCATGAATCCCGCAGTGTTATCGTTCGGTTGAAGACAGGGGCGTCAGGGGATGAGTCAACGGTATCCACACAAAAATAGCCAAGCCTTTCAAACTGGAACCGGCTTTCAGGTACAGCATCCGCTATGCTTGGCTCCAGTTGGCATGTACTGAGGATTTCTAACGATTTTGGGTTGAAATATTCCGTATAATCAGCACCGTCCTCCAGAGGATTGGCCACGTGAAAAAGGCGGTCGTAAAGACGGACTTCCGCCTGAATGGAGTGAGCTGCCGATACCCAGTGGATGGTCGCTTTGACCTTCCGGCCGTCGGGGGCAAACCCGCTTCGCGTTTCCGGGTCATAGGTGCAGTGGACTTCGACCACTTCGCCCGTATCAGGATCTTTGACGACGCTCACGCACTTTATAAAATACCCATAGCGGAGACGCACTTCCCTGCCGGGAGCCAGCCGATAAAACTTTTTTGGAGGATCTTCCATGAAATCGTCTTGTTCTACATAGAGTACACGGGAGAAGGGCACTTTACGGGAGCCCATTTCGGGATTCTTGGGATGATAGGGGCAATCGAATTCCTCAACCTGGTCTTCCGGATAGTTATCGATGACCACACGCAGTGGTCGGAGTACAGCCATAACGCGCGGGGCACTTTCATTCAGGTCTTCCCTGACGCAGTTTTCAAGTAAAGCCATATCGACAAGACTGTCATTTTTGGCCACTCCGATTCGGTCACAAAAGTCGCGGATCGCTTCGGGGGTGAACCCCCGTCTTCGCATACCTGCAAGGGTAGGCATCAGCGGATCATTCCATCCGCTGACAAACCCTCTTTCCACTAATTCCATAAGCAGACGTTTGCTCATAATAGTAAAGCTGAGATTGAGACGGGCAAACTCGATCTGCTGCGGATGATATTCCACGTTCAGTTCATCCAGAAACCAGTCATAAAGAGGCCGGTTGTTTTCAAACTCCAGGGTACAGATGGAATGGGTGATCTTCTCGATGGAGTCCGAGAGACAGTGAGCAAAATCGTACATGGGATAGATGCACCACTGATCGCCGGTTCTATAGTGGGTCTCTTTTTTGATCCGGTACATGACGGGATCCCGCAAAGTGATATTGGGATAAGTCATGTCAATTTTTGCCCGAAGGACATGGGAACCTTCTTCAAACTCTCCGGCCCTCATGCGTTCGAACAAATCCAGGTTTTCTTCAACTGACCGTTCGCGATAAGGACTTTCTCTGCCCGGTTCAGTGAAGGAGCCCCGGTACTCCCGAATATCATCGGGACTTAAGCTGCAAATAAAAGCTTTGCCCTTCTTGATCAACTGCACGGCATACTTGTACAGTTTTTCATAGTAATCAGAGGCGTGATATAAACGATCCTCCCAGTCGAACCCCAGCCATTTTACGTCTCGAATGATAGAATCCACATACTCCATGCTTTCCCCGCTCGGATCTGTGTCATCCATACGCAGATTACAGGTAGCCCCGTATTGGGCGGCGATACCAAAATTGAGGCAGATGGACTTTGCATGTCCGATATGGAGGTACCCATTCGGCTCCGGCGGAAATCGGGTAGCCACGCGTCCTTGATGCTTGTTGGTTCTAAAGTCGTCCTCGATAATATCCCTGATAAAATCAGATGGGGCAGAGGCATTGCTTTGGATCATATGTTTACTTTCCTTTCGTGAGCTCGCGCCACTTTTCAAGCCTTTTCTTGACGACTTTTTCGTAGCCCCTCTCTGTAGGCCGGTAGTAAATCTGTCCCTTCAGTTTTTCAGGTAGATAGTCCTGAGGGGCATGGGCATCGGGAAAATCATGATCATACTTATACCCCCTGCCATAGCCGAGATCTTTCATCAAGCCTGTTGGCGCATTTCGAATATGAAGCGGTACCGGGAGTGTGCCGGTAGTGCCTACGGTCTGTTTAACATTTCCGTAGCCTGTGTAGATAGCGTTACTCTTCGGGGCCGTCGCAAGGTAGACGGCGGCCTGTGCCAGGGCAAGTTCACCTTCGGGAAGACCGATGAATTGAAAGGCCTGCATAGCAGAGACTGTTATCGATAGTGCATCAGGATCGGCATTTCCTATATCTTCAGAAGCAAATCTGACCATACGGCGGGCAATATAGAGCGGATCCTCGCCCCCTTCGAGCATACGGCAGAGCCAGTAAAGTGCGGCATCCGGGTCACTTCCCCGCAAGCTCTTATGAAAGGCTGAGATGAGATTGTAGTGCTCTTCGCCAAGCTTGTCATATTGGAGGGCTTTCTTCTGGATAGCCGTTTCCACCACTTTTCGTGTGATTTTTCTTTGCCCCGCCTCCTTTTCCTGTACGAGAAATGCTGCCGCCTCCAGATTATTCATGGCTGTACGGGCATCTCCATCGGCCGTCCAGATGATGTGTTCCAGGGCATCCGGGTCAATCTCCAGGGAGAGCGGTCCAAAACCGTTTTCTCTGTCGCTTAAAGCCCGCTTCAGGATGATTGATAATTCGTCATCGGAAAATGGCTTTAAGACCATCACCCGTGTCCTTGAGAGCAGTGGGGCGATGACTTCAAATGAGGGGTTCTGAGTTGTGGCACCGATAAGTGTAATTAGACCGTTTTCCACGTGTGGTAGAAAGGCATCCTGCTGGGCCTTGTTGAACCGGTGGATTTCGTCAACGAAGAGAACGGTTTTTTTTTGATGATAGCGGAGCTGTGACTTTGCCTCTTCGATAACGGCTCTGATTTCTTTGACTCCGGAAAGAACAGCAGAGAATGCTTCAAAATGAGATTTTGTATCGCGGGCGATGATGCGGGCTAAGGTTGTCTTTCCCGAACCTGGCGGTCCCCAGAAAATCACAGAAAACAACTTGTCCTCTTCTACGGCACGGCGAAGCAGTCCGTCTTTTCCAAGGAGGTGGTGCTGTCCCACAAAAGCCTCGAGGGTTTTGGGTCGCATCCTGTCCGCCAGCGGGCTCATTTCCCCTTTTTTCTCTTTTTCGGTTTGATCAAACAGATCCATTGATTTATCAGCCATCGGAGATTGATGCATTCGTAAAAAGTCATAAACTGCACCATTTGTCATCCTGAACTCGTTTCAGGATCTCACTTGTTTCAGCATCTAATTATTTCAGTAAGTTAGAGACCCTGAATGATCCTGAAACAAGTTCAGGACATGATTTTGGGTGACAAAAAAGACTTTTTACGAGACCATCAAGATTAGATTATCTGAAATATAATAGGGAGGCAAGAACATTTCCCAAATCCACCGCCTAATTTTACGAATTCCTTTAGTAATAAGGTCTTGCAGTAATTTTGCTTGCACCTGAGTACTGCAAATAAAACATTATAAACCTATGTTTCTCAAGGGTTCTCCGATTTTGATGGTGAATCAGGGATTTGTGGAAGGGTGGTAAGGAATTTTTAGTCCGGGACCTGTTTTTGATTTTTTGCCGCCTCTATGAGTTCAATCAGAGTCATTACCTTGTTCTTGGGTGCTTGATTGAAACAGCGATCCCACTCTTCCCGGGAGAGTTTTGAACTGAGATACTTTTCAACTGGAAAATACATTTCCCAGCAGTCGATTATGTGTGGGCAGGGAAGATTATTTCTTTCTCTCCGGCAGTAGAAAAAAGTAACCTCCCCTCCCAGTCTCGGACACCTTATCTCTAAATGATCATATTTTTCCATTTTGTTATCCCATAACTTTTATGGGGACAGATTTCAAATCTGTCCCCATAAACTTCGATTAGTGTAAGCTGCTTATACTTTGGGAAGTTGAGCCAAAGCCTCTTCTACCATTTCCCTGGGATACTCATAATCATGGAGTTTACCGGAAAGGTAGGCATCGTAGGCAGCCATATCAACATGCCCGTGTCCGCTGTGTGCCAAGAGGATGGTTTTTGACTCACCGGATTCTTTGCACTTAAGGGCTTCGTCAATAACCGCTTTAATAGCATGATTTGCCTCGGGGGCGCTGATAATACCTTCAGTACGAGCAAATGTTATCCCGGCCTGGAAGGTTGCAAGTTGATGCTCAGCTCTTGCTTCAACAAACCCTAATCTATACAGGTGGCATATGAGGGGCGCCATCCCATGGTAGCGAAGACCTCCGGCATGGACCGGAGGCGGAATAAAGCCGTGCCCGAGGGTATACATCTTGATCAATGGAGTAAGCCCGGCCGCATCGCCAAAATCATAGGCATATGGTCCCTTGGTTAGAGTAGGACAACTTGCAGGCTCAACATTGATGATACGCAGGTCTGGTTTTGTACCGTCAATTTTATCTTTAACAAATGGGAAGAACAGGCCGGCGAAGTTTGAGCCGCCACCGATACAACCTATGATAATATCGGGGTATACATCTAACTTTTCCATCAGCTTTTTTGCCTCCAGCCCATTTACGGTTTGATGCAGCATGACATGATTGAGCACACTGCCCAGGGCATAGTGGGTATCATCACGAGACACGGCATCCTCTACGGCCTCACTGATAGCAAGACCAAGGCTGCCGGGACAATCAGGGTCTTTTGCCAGCATATCTCGCCCTGCCTTTGTCTCGTTGCTGGGGCTTGGTACGCACTTGGCTCCCCAGGTCTCCATCATAACGCGGCGATAAGGCTTTTGATCGTAGCTGATCCTGACCATATAGACCTTAATCTCAAGGTCAAAGCAAGCGCCGCCAAAAGAGAGGGCGCTTCCCCACTGTCCGGCTCCGGTCTCGGTGGCGATGCGCTTAATTCCTTCCATCTTGTTATAGTACGCCTGGGCCACGGCAGTATTGGGCTTATGACTTCCAGGAGGGCTTGACCCCTCATATTTATAGAAGATCTTAGCCGGTGTATCTAAAAACTTCTCCAATCTATGTGCCCGGTACAGCGTTGTAGGTCTCCATAATTTATAAATATCTCGCACTTCCTCAGGGATTTCAATCCAGCGTTCGGTACTTACCTCTTGTTTAATCAACTCCATAGGAAATAGAGGAGCCAGATCATCGGGGGTTATAGGGTTTCCTGTGCCCGGGTGCAAAACCGGTGGAAGTGGCTCAGGCAAATCTGCCTGAATATTATACCAGTACCGCGGTATTTCCTCTTCACTGAGAGTAAACTTTGTTCTCTTATCCATTTTTATCTCCTTGTCTTATTATTTGGTTATTTAAAAATATTTATATTTTGATGCCGAGCTTCTATTGAGATGTTTGCATAATACACATATTGTCATTGCGAACGTAGTGAAGCAATCTCAAACTATCTGTAATTACAAATAGATTGCCACGTCGCTTCGCTCCTCGCAATGACCAGAAAACCAATTATGCAAACCTTTCCTATCCTCTTTAGCAAAATTTATCGGAAAATTCATATCATTTTTATTCAAAATACCTTCACCTGTTTCATAATATATCCTCCTTTTCGTTTTTACTTCAGATAGCCTGCCAAGATCCCAAAAAAGCCATGGGAAAACCCATGGCTTTTTTTAGTTACTATATCAGGAGCCATGGGAGTTTCCTATTTGCCCACGACCCTTATTTGCTTTTTACCATAGAGACTCGACGGGCAGACCAGTTTTTGCCTGCCACCACCAATAAAAAGTAAAAATTCCTGCTCTAAAAACCATAACTGCCTCGTATCTTCAGCCAATTTCCTGCTAACATATAAAAATGGCTGATGTCAAGGGGAAAATCCTGTCTTTCAAGACATCTGATTTTTGGTCGTCCGTCCAGAGGCGTCGCCCGGAAAAATTTTCGAAGTGAGTAATGATAATATAATTCCTAATGCAGGCTTAGCCCGTCTTGTTTCCGCAGTGGGGGCAGAAAGTGAAATCTCCGCTCAAATTTCGTCCGCAGTGGCGGCACCGGACATCACCTTCTTTCACTGCTCTACCTTCCTTATCAAGAACCACGCCGCATTTTTCACACATTAGAACCGTGTCACCACGCTTGACCTGGAAAATAGGGATAAAAAACAGACTCAGATAGTTGTCAACCCTTTTTAGATATGCTGCATGGTAACCGCAGGAAGGGCATGGTCTCGGATTATTGCTGATTCGTCTGGTTCTCGGTTGAATGCCGCCGATGAAAAAAAACATTTTTTGCTCCTGTGTTTAGGGCTTGCACGCGCAAGCCCTGAACACATCAATCATTTTATCATGTATCTTTCCATTTGAGGCGAGCATATGAGGAGATTTCAGATAATAATCTTCCCCGAAAATATCGGTAACCGTACCACCTGCTTCTTTTACCATGAGCCACCCGGCAGCAGTATCCCAGGGCTTCAGCCTCAGTTCCCAGAATCCGTCAAAGCGACCCGCTGCCACATATGCGAGGTCAAGGACCGCTGATCCCGCCCGGCGAATAGCCTGTACCTTCGTGGCCATCTCATTAAAATAGTTGAGATTATTGTCCGGGTTTACGCGGATATCATAAGGAAAGCCGGTAGCCAGAAGACTCCTTGAGAGGTCTAAGTTGTTTGAAACAAAAATCCTTTTATGGTTTAAAAAGGCACCACCACCCTTTTCAGCAACAAACATTTCTCCCGTCACTGGATTATAAATGACCCCGAGGATAATCTCATTTTCCTGTTCCAGGGCAATGGACACACAGAAAACCGGATACCCATGAGCATAATTGGTGGTGCCGTCAAGTGGATCTATAATCCATCTAAATTCAGATCCCCTGTCTGTTTCTGAAGATTCCTCCGCCAGTATGTCATGGTGTGGGAATTTCTTGTTGATTCTGGATATAAGCATATCTTCGGACATCTGGTCGATTTCTGTAACAATGTCGATTACACCTTTGTAATTTATCGTATGTTCGTCATTCAGTCTCTCTTTAAGAAAGTTCCCTGCTTCCCTTGCAATATCTATTGTAAATTCCCTGTAGTCATTCATAAGTGGAGTCTCCGGAAAAGTAATCTGATTGAAGCTATCACTTTGAATCAAGCTTATCAATATTAAAAATCAGGCACAAAGTGACAGAGGCACAGAGTGACAAAGGCACAAAGGCACAGAGGCACTGAGAGAAAGTAGAGCATGTTTTTCCCCGAGCAGACCTGTTTAATGGCGGTGGGGGCATGTCTGCGTGCGCCTGCCTGTCGTGTCCACGATGAAGACAGGGAGACGCACAGGCAGGCATCGGCTCCTACGATGCCATGTGCTGAAGTTACCACCCCAAAATAGACATTGAAAATAAAGTCTGTTCTCCCCATCCCGTAGGACAGCCGTCTCGGCTGTCTAAGCGTTTCACCATTATGGACAGGCGGGACGCCTATCCTACTGTGTTGGAAGGGTCAATGTCTATTTTGGGGTATCAACTTTTTGTTGCGTGACCATATATTTAATGATAGATGTCTCATCTGGTAAATTTATAACAAGCTTAAAAGTGTTTCAGGTTTGCTTTAGCGTACGGTAGATTCTATGAAAAACGAAAATAACTCCATCACTGAAGAATTGAAACAAGATGTTGAAGAAACCGGCCTTGATTTAAAAAAAGTCAGGGAATCAAGTGGCATAACCTTAAATGATTTATTTGAATCAACCAGGATTAGAATTTTAATTCTTGAGGCCATTGAAAATGAAGAATTCCACTTACTTCCTGAATCCGTCTACACAAGGACTTTTATAAAAACCTATGCTAAAGCGGTAGGTATTGATAGCGAAAAGATACTTTCCCGTTATGAGAAATATCTGGAACAGGATAAGTCATCTCGTGAGGAAGCAGTTAAAAGCAAGAGTTGTCTGTCTAAGTTTTATAACTCTCACCGCAGTCTCCCAGGATGGATATTAACAGGCCTTTTTATTATAGTCTTTATCATTTTCTTGTTGTATCCTAAGCACAAGGCAGAAAATGTTAAAAAGGAAGTTGCTGATAAAAGTAAAACCGCAGTAACAGTAAAAGAGGCTGAACCTCAACCCGCAGTAGTGGAAAAGCAAGCGGAAGAGCTCAAAACGGAAATTGAAGAAGAATCCAGCGTCAGTCAGGACATTGCTAATAAGCAAAACGAAGTTGTTGAGGCTGCCTATAAAATGACCATAGAAGCAACTGAACTGGTATGGCTAAGCATAACAGTAGATAATAACCCTCCTAAAGAAGTTTTATTGAGACCTGGTGAAAAGATCTATAAAGAGGCTTCAAAAGGGTTTACAATTGATATTGGTAATGCCGGAGGCGTTAATCTTACTTTTCAAGGGGAATCTCTTGGAGTCTTGGGAAAACATGGTCAGGTCATCCATTTAACACTGCCGTAAGATATCGAAAGCGGAAGATAACCCCACTTTGAGTTTAAGTAAATGTTTGACAAGGACACCTTGATGTTTTAAGGTGACAACACGAATAAAGTAATACTAATTGTCTGTTAAGAGGTAATGTTAATATGTTTGGAATAGGAATGCCCGAGTTGCTTATAATACTGGTGATAATACTTATCATATTCGGTGCAGGAAAACTTCCCGAGATAGGTAGTGCAATCGGCAGGGGCATAAAGAACTTTAAAAAAGCTACAGCCGAACCGGAAGAAATAGACGTAACTCCTGATTCTAAAAAGATTAACGAAGATGAGAACAAATAGGATCACTTAGAGCGGTCCGCAGGGGTTACAAGCTAAGATTCAAACTGAACCGGTAAGCTTTAAGAATTATAGACGACTCTTGTAACCTGTTAAAAGGGAACGTCGTCTTCGGGTGCCGATTCTGAACCTGGAAATGTCTGCTCTGATTCATTCTGATCCGAAACTTGCGATTGCGATTCCGATACCTGGCCTTTTGACTCAAGCATTTGCATATTTAAGGCAACTATCTCTGTGGTGTATCGTTTGTCGCCATCTTTATCTTCCCAGGATCTTGTTTGAATCCTGCCTTCAATATAAACCAAGCTTCCTTTCGAAAGATAATTTCCGCATATCTCCGCCAATCTTCCAAAAGTAACAATTCTGTGCCATTCGGTCCTCTCTGCCCTTTCACCGCTTTTGTCTTTCCAGCGCTCGCTGGTGGCTAATCTTAAATTCGTAACCATCGTGCCATCTTGAGTATATCTTACTTCGGGATCGGCTCCTAGTCTTCCCACAAGGATAGCTTTGTTAATCATTTTAACCCCCCTTAATAATAATGTATCTTGACCCTATACACCACTTAACTAAACTTGACAATCTAATTATATTCCTTGTTGACATCACCTGTGTTATTAAGTAATCATCTTATAACATTCCATCAGATAACGAATTACAACAAGGGAAATCCGATGATTCGTGATGAACTCATAACAGAAGTTCGAGATGCCCTCGTCAGAAATTATTACAACGGTATGACTGTGACAGAGGGGAAGGACAGACTTTGAGTCCCTGGGAAGGAATAATACTTGGAGTTATTCAGGGACTAACGGAATTTTTACCGGTGAGCAGTTCCGGCCATCTGGTTATAGCTCAGAGTTTTATGAAGGGGTTCAGGCAGCCTGGTGTTCTTTTTGACGTGATGCTCCATTTCGGGACTCTTTTAGCGGTCATTTTTTTCTTAAGGAGAGATTTATACGAAATTGTAAAAGCCATAGTACCGAAACAACCCGATAATGTAGATTATGCCCTTATATCTATTAGAAGGAAGACTGCAGTTCTTATTGGAGTGGGAACCATATTTACATGTATTATTGGGTTTGCATTAAAAGACAAGGTTCATATACTCTTCGAATCAGTTAATGTTGTTGCTTTCATGCTTCTGGTAACGGGATTTTTACTGTTTCTTTCTGACAAGATCAAAAACACAGAGAAGTTCGAAAAGGATATGACCATCACTGACAGTATAATTATCGGTATTGTCCAGGGGATCGCTATCGTACCGGGCATATCGAGATCCGGCTCAACGATAGCCTTTGGAATATTCAGAAAGTTGGACAGGGAAACGGCGGCAAGGTTTTCCTTCCTGCTTTCAATCCCGGCAGTAATTGGGGCAGTGATCCTCGAATCACGGCACATTGTTTCCGTTCCGTCGAGCGACTTAATTATCTATATAGCCGGTACCATTGCCGCTCTATTAACCGGTTTTATGTCATTGAAGCTTCTCTTTTTAATAATCAAAAAGAGAGGGCTTAGTATCTTCGCTTACTACTGCTGGTTTGTGGGTATTGCCACGTTGCTTTTTAATATATGATCGTTTAACGTTGAGCAGGAAGTAAATGAAAGATACGGATGTCGTTTGATTTTTAGATTTTAAAAGTAAGGTCGTTTATGAAAGAAAAGCAGCAGCAATCAAAAAGAGGAAAAGAAATTTTAGGGATTATATTCCTTGCCATCGCCATTTTTACCTCGTTATGCATTGTTTCCTATAATCCAGCCGATCCTTCCTTTACACACTATGTGACAGGCAAGGTAAAGATTCACAATCTTTGCGGTTCTGTCGGATCCTATACCGCTGATATTTTTATAAGGTTCATGGGAATAGGAGCCTTCTGGCTTCCGATTATCCTTATCATAACTTCCTTCAGTTTTTTCCTGAACAGGATCTTCAAGGTCGGTTTCCTGGTCATTGCCGGTTTTATCGGTCTCATATTTTCCACATCTGTACTTTCAGCAATGAGATACCCCACAATCCATATGTTCGGGACAAAAATTGCCTCGGGGGGTCTTCTTGGGACTTTTTTTTCAACATTCTTGAGTTCGTATATGAACCACGTAGGCACATATATACTTCTATGCCTTATCCTTATCGTATCCCTTATGATCACTGTCAACCTGTCTCTGATATCTCTGATCAGGGGTATAATAAAGTCAGTAAGTGGCATGTTTGTCTGGCTGAAAACCTTCATTGTAATAAGAATAGAACGGTTCAGAAGGCAAAAGAAGGTCTCCAGTGCAAAGAAAAAAAGGCAGACGGAAGAAGCTCCACTTATAACTGCTGCGGAAAGGGAGCGTAGAAAGAGATTAGAACAGACATCCTTTGAATTTCTCGAATCTAATGGCACTTTCAATCTGCCTCCGCTTTCCCTTCTTGACGATGTAAAGCGTAAGGACATGAGGATTAAAAAAGAAAGCCTCATTATGAATTCCAGGATTCTGGAAAAGAAATTATCTGATTTTGGAGTCGACGGAAAAGTAGTGGAAGTTAAACCGGGTCCTGTAATTACCATGTACGAGCTTGAGCTGGCACCCGGTGTAAAGATAAATAAAATAGTCAACCTTTCTGACGATCTCGCATTAGCCCTTAAGTCACCCCGTGTAAGAATTATTGCCCCCGTACCGGGGAAAGCAGTAGTCGGCATTGAAATACCGAATAACGAAAGGGAACCGGTACACTTAAAAGATGTTCTGGATAATGAGGAGTTCCTTGAATCGAAATACAAACTTCCAATTGCCCTGGGAGAGGATATTGTTGGAGTTCCTGTGATATCAGATCTTGTCAGAATGCCGCATCTTCTTATTGCGGGAACCACCGGTTCGGGAAAGAGCGTCTTCCTCAATGCAGTAATTTGCAGCATACTCTTCAAGGCAAGACCGGATGACGTAAAATTCATCATGATAGACCCCAAGAGACTGGAACTGTCAGGTTATGAGGGAATACCCCACCTACTACACCCGGTGGTTGTCAATCCCAAAAAGGCCTCTACTGTCCTCAGGTGGGCCGTCGAAGAGATGGGGCGAAGATATGAACTAATAGGGGAGACCGGCGTTAAAAATATCGAAAAATACAACAGGTTGGTGGAAAAAGCCCTGCTCCTCGATCTGGAAAAACGGAAAATCACTAAAGAAGAGAACGGAATTTCCTACGCTTCCGTTTCCAACCCGGTTATCCCATCTTCCGGGGTTGATGACCAGGGAGAAAGTGAAATAAAAATCCGTTTCAAGCTTCCCTATATTGTCATCGTCATCGACGAACTTGCGGACTTGATGATGGTGGCGCAAAGGGATGTGGAGGAGTCTCTTACCCGTCTGGCACAGATGTCCAGAGCCGCGGGCATTCACCTTATTCTGGCAACCCAGAGACCGTCAGTCGATGTCATTACAGGGGTCATCAAGGCAAATTTCCCCACGCGTATTTCATTCCAGGTTTCCTCAAAAGTAGATTCGAGAACGATACTCGACCAGCTCGGTGCGGAACATCTTCTTGGAGAAGGAGACATGCTCTTTATGCCGCCCGGAACAGCAAAACTCGACCGAATCCATGGCGCCTATGTGGCCGATCAGGAAATCGGGAAAATAGTCAGCTTCACAAAGAAACAGGGAAGGCCATCTTATGATGAATCGATACTGAATTATAAACCCGAATCATCAAAGAGCGAGAAATTAGATGAGGAATTTGATGAAAAGTATGATGAAGCAGTTGCCCTGGTTACAGATCTGGGGCAGGCGTCTATCTCCCTCGTACAGCGATATATGAAAATAGGATACAACAGGGCTGCCCGGATTATTGAAAGAATGGAAGCAGAGGGTATAGTAGGTCCTTCGGATGGCGCCAAACCGAGAAAGATCCTGGTTGGAAAGCTTCCACGCTAAGATGCAAAACAAGAACATACATTTCGTAAGCCTCGGATGTCCCAAGAACCTTATTGATTCCGAGGTAATGGCATCTCTCCTGATAAAAAGCGGCTTCGGCATTACCCCCTCTGCAGAAGAGGCCGATATCATTATCATTAACACCTGCGCTTTTATTCTCCCCGCAAAAGAGGAATCTATTGAAGAGATCCTCCAGATGGCTGAGTGGAAAAAAGATGGAAAATGCAGGCATCTGGTCGTGACAGGCTGTCTTCCGCAGAGGTACGGGACGATCCTGAAAAAAGAGATTCCTGAAATCGATCTTTTTCTGGGAACCGGTGAAATTCCAAGGATTGCCGACTTTATCAGCAATCTGGAAAACGGTACGTTTGCTGAGCGTCAATCCTTCATAGGGAAACCTTCCTTTCTTATGGATTCCACCTATTCACGTCTCCTTTCCACATCCGGCTGCAGCGCTTACCTGAAGATTGCCGAGGGGTGCTCAAATTGCTGTTCCTACTGTGTGATACCCTCCATACGCGGGAAATACAGGAGCAGGGAAGTAGATGACATACTCAAAGAAGCGGAAATGCTCGTCAAGGCAGGGATAAAAGAGATAAATATCACCGCTCAGGACACAACCTTATACGGTAGCGATCTGAAAGGAAAGCCCGGCCTGAGTCTCTTGTTGAAAGAGATGGCCTCTATGGATGGGATCAGGTGGATAAGGCTCCTCTATGCGTATCCTGCATATCTTACCGGGGAGATTTTTCAGACCATAGCCGGGGAAGAGAAGATATGTAACTATATCGATATTCCCCTCCAGCATATCGATGATGATATCCTGACGGCAATGAACAGAAAAGGCGGGAGTAGACTCATTCGAAACACTTTAAATCTGGCAAGGGAGGTTATTCCGGGGGTGGCTCTCAGGACCTCTCTTATCGTGGGATTCCCGGGAGAGACTCCGGAAAAATTTGATAAACTGCTCGATTTTGTAAAGTGGGCAAGGTTTGAAAATCTTGGAGTATTCGAATATTCGAAGGAGGAGGGAACAGCGGCAGCCGATTTCCCTGCTCATGTTCCTGAGAAGGAAAAGGAACTGAGGAAAAATATCCTGATGGAAGAGCAGTCGAGAATTTCCTATGATATAAATCAATCCCGTATCGGTGATCTTGAGGAAGTTCTGATAGAAGATGAAAGTAATCGCCCGGATTTCCCGTATATTGGCAGGACAAGAGGCCAGGCATGGGAAATAGACGGGATAACGTATGTCAGTGCGGACGATGCAGCAGTTGGGGATATTATAACCTGCAAAATAACTTCAGCCGATGTTTATGACCTTTTTGCCAGACAAAGAGATAATGAAGCGGAGATGTGACAAACATTCCATGCCCGCGGTACCGAAGGGATGCGAAGGGGTGTTGTATAGGAACGATAAATTTGACTTTTTACATAATCTTAATATATATACAGTTAGCTTTTCCGCCTCAAAGGCGGACATCATCAGTAATTTCCTCCCACTTGATGGGGGAGAACTACGTTGGAGGTGAAGACTTTGTCGGATATTATGCAGCTACAGGATGTTCTGAATCGCTACGCAGGTAATCTCAAGAGCGTAGAGGAACATATGGAGAAGTATCTCTACTCCGAAATACGTCTTATCCCCCAGGTCTCCAATTATCTGATCAGCAGCGGAGGGAAAAGATTCAGACCCCTATTACTCTTGATTGCTTCGGATATCTGCGGTTATAAAGGGGAAAATCACTATCCCATGTCTGCTGTTATTGAATTTATTCATACGGCATCGCTCCTTCACGATGACGTGGTAGATCACGCAGAAACAAGACGGGGAAAGTCCTCGGCCAATAAAGTCTGGGGAAACTCTGCCAGTGTCCTTGTGGGGGATTTCCTCTATTCCAAATCCTTCAAGCTGATGGCCGATTATGGGAATTTTTCTATAGTGAAGCTCCTTTCAACCACCACGAACACAATGGCCGAAGGTGAAGTCCTGCAGCTGATGAAGTGTGGTGATATAAATATCACCGAAAAGGACTATCTGTCTGTGGTGGAGAAAAAAACTGCCATTTTGATCTCTGCGGCCTGCGCATTGGGTGGTATTCTGGCAGATGCATCGGAGGAAAAAGTTGGTGCATTGACCAAATTCGGCATGAGGCTTGGTATGGCTTTTCAGATAACCGATGACACACTCGATTATGTCGCCGTGGAGGAAGAGTTCGGGAAAGCCATAGGCAAGGATATCGAAGAGGGGAAGATTACACTCCCTCTCATATATACGCTCAAAAAATGTTCGCCTGAAGAGAAGAAGGCGATTAAAAAAACTGTAAAGAGCGACGATCCAGACATCGAGGATATCGGGAAAATCGTCTCCCTGATCGACAAATACAAGGGGATAGATTATGCCCTCGGTAAAGCAAAAGCATATATTGACGAGGGGAAAACCCTTCTTGAACCGCTTGAAGGCTCGAAGGCAAAAACAGCTCTCCTGACGATTGCCGATTACATCATTGAGAGAAAGCTATAGACCCGCCCCCCGCAGAAATTTCAAAAGAAAGCCTCGAGATAGCCACTCATTTCTTACAAAAACCACGAAGAGGAGTCAGCAATGACGGTAGAAGAAGTAATTAAAGGGAGACGGAGCATAAGAAAATTCAAAAAAGATGAGATTTCCCGCGATCTTCTCGAAGATATTTTGGAGACCGCATCCTGGGCGCCTTCCTGGGGAAATACCCAGCCCTGGGAATTTTACATACTGACAGGGAAACCCCTCGACGAATTCAGAGAAAAGAACCACGAGAAAATGGTCAACGGTGAACCATTTTCAACCGATGTGCCCATGCAGGAAGACTGGCCGGAACATATGAAGAGACGGTACGGTGAAATGGGGAAAATCGTGATGACGAGCATGGGTATCAAACGAAGAGATAAAGATGCCCGCAATAAAATCTATCAGAATATGGCGACTCTCTTCGATGCGCCGTGTCTTATCGTCGCCTGCATGTCCAGAGATATCCGTATAGAATACGGAATGTTTGATATCGGCCTTATTATGCAGACCATCTGCCTTTCGGCCTATGAGAAAGGGATCGGGAGCTGCATTATGGCCGTCGCCATCGGTTATCCGGAACTTCTGCGAGAGATCCTTTCCATACCAGAGGATAGATCAATCATCATCGGTGCGGCCTTGGGATATCCCGATAAAGACTCTCCTATCAACAATTTCGAAAGGGAAAGAGCCCCCTTAACTGAATTTGTCAAATGGGTCGGTTGAAGGAATGAAGATGAGTCAAGAGCAGATTTGATCTGTTTCCCTCTTGCTTCGTATTTCTCTTTTTTCAATTTGACACAGGACATCTGAAAATATACAATAACATTATAAAATCCTTGATAATCCAAAATCCGAGGTGCATGGGGCATGATACGATACGTCATAGAGTACGGTTATAAAAGAAGATATAATCTATTATCTGCTATTGCATTGTTACTGTTCGCTTTCTGTGCCGCAGTATCTCTGAGTTCCTGCGCGGTAGTGAGTCCGTACACTATCGATATAAACTATGAACCTGCGGATACAACTCCAGCATTGAACAAAAATGTCTGGAAACTCGTCTTAACTGTCGCAAAATTTAACGATTTGCGTCAGGTAAAAGACAAAATGGAGATTGGTAAGGTTATAAAATCCGATGGCACTCAAATCCCCATTTTTCCCAAATTCCGAATTCCTTCCGATGCGGTAACGCATGCCTTTAAGGACTATCTCACTAAAGCCGGAAACAGGCTATCAACAGATACACCGGACTGGGATCTCAAAAATGACACGATTAATAAAGAGTGGGGGAATATAGTAATAGGCGGAAATATCCATGAGTTTGAAATCGTCTGCACCAAGGAATTCCCTATCAGGAAATATACTGCCAAAGTCAAATTTGTCGCCGGTTTCGCGAATGTCCGGAAACCGGAAACAATAGTTAAAATCACCGTTGAAAGTACTCCCACTGTCGAACATGTCAGCTTCTCGGAACAAAAGATTGAAGAAGTAATGAATGAAGCCATGTCGGTTGCCATTAGAAGGGTATTTGAAAGTGAGGAAATAAACCGGATTTTTATAGACGCCGCGAAACAGATCGACTGACACACTCCACATTAACGACTCGAAACAACAATAGATTCAAAAAAAGAGGCCCCGCTGGTCGAATTTGTGAAATGGGTCGGTTGAACAAAAAAGTATCTTGATACCGGTTTTTGAAATTTATTCAGAATTGACCACGGAGTTATGAGATACCATCCATATCTGGAAAGAGGTTCTCTGATTTAAGATTAAATCGACTGGCAAGATATATTGAATTGCCGATTTGATAATTTTATTACATACAGCAAGTGAATATCTTGAAACTTTGGGCACTCAACAAACATAGAAAAATCTTGACAAAGAATATCATCTTAGTATTGTAAATATCCGATTCACCGAAATTATAGTAAACAAGATTAACCCTTTTATCACAAAGGAAGAGGGTATCATGGGCAGATTATAACAAAACCCCGTTTCTCAAATGGAGAGATGGGGGGGTTGTTTTAGGTCGATCTTAATGATTTTAAAAGTTTGGCATTGGTGACCTCACTCTTTCCATTCTTCTGCAATTGACAAATATGACAAGACAATGCTAAGGAGCGTTTAAATAGTCCTAAATTTGCACAACCGCAGGTTGAAAAAAAAGATTGGCCTTTGGAGCGATCCCCATATGGTACCACCGTGGGAATAGAGGAGACGTAAAAGATAAAAGACAAAAAAAGGAGATAGTAATCATGACTGACAAAAAACAAAAAACAATTACTTTTGAGTATAAAATTTCCCCCAATTACGTCATCTACAACACCAGCGGGTGTTATGGTGGCTTAAATGCTTTTGGTGAAATTATAATGAATGTTTATAGTGAAAGAAACGCGATTCCTCAATCCGAAACATATAAAATAGATAATACTGGACAGCTTAGTAAAAAACCAATTTCTGAAATTAAAAAAGAATCTGTTATTAGAGATGTTATGTTTTCACTTTCTATTAATCCAAGAGTTGCAAGGTCTATGGGACAATGGTTAATTGAAAAAGCAGATATTTATGAAGAAACAATCGAGAAGCAAAAACAATAAGACGGAGACAGAAATGGAAGATAGACAATATAATAGTGACATTGATTCTCTTGATCCAACATTAAGACGTAAGGTAAAATACATAACCGATTATGGTTTGCTATTAGTAGCGTCGGGGAGTTACAATATTGGGTATATGGTAGGATATGCTACCGGAATTCAACAAATGATGCCTGCATTAAACCATATTAAGATACATAAATTAGAAAGCAAATTTCTTAGTATGTCAATAGATGTTATTATTGATCCAGATGACAATGGTTTCCTTGCTCAGGCACCTGATCTCCCTTCAGTATATGGGTATGGTGAAAATAGACTTCAATCTATTGAAATGTTAAAGCGTGAGATCGAATCACTCTATGAAGATTTGCTGGAGGATGATAATTTTACGGAAGAATGGCTCAAAATTAGAAATTTCTTAGCGGAAAGAATTATTGAGTAAGGAATATATGAAAAACCAAAAATTTAATACTCTCGACGTTAAGAAATGTTGTGAAAATGAAAATAAACTTGGTATTCGTTTTAGAAGTAAGAGCAAGGAATATAATGGATGGTTTGAGAAAGATGGAGTGAAAGTAAAGAGGATTACTATTCCAAAAGGTAGAAAACCGATCGGGAAGGGACTTTATAATGAAATGGGTAAACAGCTTGCATTGACAACAAGTGAATTTGATGACCTTCTTGAATGCCCTTTGAATAGAGAAAAATATGAAAAGATACTAAAACACAAAAGAATTATTTAAAATTAGAATTCCTCCACCCCAACCGCCATCCGGCAGTTTTTTATGGCGGTTCAGAGTCAAACACAATTTCCAAGTTAAGTAGCATAAGAAAGGGGGGCACCCATTCAAGGTGCGGTCAAGTAAAAGCACACATCTCCATTGCAAAGATAACGTTTCTTTATTGATGCTCCCGTAAAAAGTCAGAAAATACCATTTCTCGTCATTCCGGCGAAAGCCGAAAGCCAGTCTTTTCAATAAGTTCTGGATGCCGGATCAAGTCCGGCATGACGTTTTTGGGACTTTTTACGAATCCATGTTTATTGATTCCCATCAAAATTGCATGTAGGAAATCAATATCACAACTCCCCAGTCAATTCTTACAGTGTGGACAACTGCTATATGCCTTGATCAAGGCTTTCAAATCAAAAACTGTGTACAGCTTTATTATTATTGTGGGCTTATATTACACGAATGCCTTCGTAGGCGTATCTCAGGGTCTCGTCGAGGCCTTCCCGGTCAATCTTCACGGCGAGCGGCAGATAATCGAGTATGTCCTGTGCCGTTATGCCGTCCTCACCGATATCTTCGGCTGCAAGATCGCCGGCGAACCCATGGATGAAAACGCCTTTTCTTGCCGCATCTTCAATGGATAAACCGAGGCCGAACATCGCGGCGATGGTTCCCGTAAGAACATCACCCGATCCTGCCGACGCCATACCGGGATTCCCGCTCATATTGATGTAAACTTTCTCATCGGGATAACCGATCAGCGAGTGGGCTCCCTTCAAGGCGATGATTGCGTTCAGCTCCTTTGAGGTACTCCGCAGGACATCTATTTTATTTCTGTCAAGATCGCTTACATCCATTTTTGTAATTCTTGACATCTCGCCCAGGTGAGGTGTCAGTATCGTAGGCCACTTTCTCTTTTTTATTATGTCCAGGTCTTTGGAAATGGCGGTGATACCATCCCCATCGATGAGGAGCGGTTTTTCGATTTTCTCTATGAGCTCTCTTGTCAGTTGCTGCGTCTCTTCGTTTAATGATAAGCCGGGGCCGATTACTACCATGTCCATTTTTTCGGAAAGCTCAAGTAAAGCGTCTCTATTTTCTAAAGAGATGCTCCCCGAATTCGTTTCTTTCTGCGGAATAAAAACAATCTCGCTTCCCTTATTGGCAATAAACGGTGTCACTGAAACGGGTGCCGCGAGGCGCGAATATCCTCCGCCCGCTTTCAGGAACGACAGGGCGGAAAAATAGGGCGCCCCGAAGTAGCTTGAAGCGCCCGCGATAAACAGGGCTTCACCCAAAACCCCCTTGTGGGCTTTTTTGTCTTTCGGGGGAAGTGTAATGTGATCGTTGATTTCAACTTTTATTGAATCTTTATCATAGAGGGATGGAGGAAAAGATATGTGTGAAACATACAATTTTCCACAATGTTCATAGCCTGGGAAAAGCATGTTTCCTATCTTGGGAAGGCCGAAAGTAACGGTATAGTCTGCCTTGACTGCGGCACCCATGATTTCCCCGTTGTCGCCATTGATACCGGAGGGAATGTCCATACTGAAAACCTTTTTACCGCTTTCGTTAATAAGCTGTATGACATCTCCATGGAGGCCTTCGACATTTCTTGTTAAGCCCGTGCCAAAAATTGCATCAACTATCGCATCGCAATGCAGGACATCACTCTTTATCGATTCCACGGATTCAAAATGCCGGATTTCAATCGGAAACAGGGATATGATATCGAAGTTTGTCTTTGCCGCACCTTTAAATTTATTTACGTCACCCAGAATGAAGACCTTTATATTTCCGCCGTTTGAGTGGATTTTTCTCGCGACAACGAGTCCGTCTCCTCCGTTGTTGCCGACACTGCAGATAATCGCAAATTTTTTATCCTTTACGCCAAACTCGTTCAGTATAACAAAATATAAAGCCTCCCCCGCGTTTTCCATTAAGAGCTCTTGAGGTATAGCAAGGGTTTCTATTGCATACCGGTCAAGAGACCTCATTTCGGCGACTGTGCTTACTTTCATTTCTCACTCCTTTAGCACTGTTGTTTCCCTGTTCAAGCTTGACCGGGAGCGCACCCGCAAGCCCCGCCTTGTAGGCGGGGTAAGGGGCGCAATATAAAACAAACATATTCCTTACCGGGAAGCCCCGCCCTGTGGGCGGGGAGCTTCACTTTTATCCTCTCAGTTTCTTTACCAGGGAAGCAACTCTTTTACCCAGTTTTGCGCCATTTGCAGCAGTTTGTTCATCCGGTGCTCCGGTACACGATACACCGTAGTGGCCGGTTGCGTCCAGAGGATCTCCGACAATGATCATTCCATATATCAGCATGACCTGTATAATCGAGATCATCGTCGTTTCTTTACCCCCCGACGGGTCAAACGATGTTGCAAAAGCGGCGCCTATCTTGTCTTCCATGTTGTTGCGGGTACCGACAAACTTATCAAAAACCTCTTTCATCTCAGCGGCCATCACTCCGAAATATACAGGTGAGCCGGCTATAATTCCATCAGAAGACAAAAAGTCATCTTCTGTAACTTCAGATGCCGGTTTCAGTACACATTTTACATCCTCAACTCCCTGTACACCTTTTGCTATTTCTTTAGCCAGTTTTTCAGTATTCCCTGTTCTTGAATAGTACATCACTAAAACCTGCATGTTTGCCTCCTGAATTTAATAGTTTGTTAAAATGGAATCCTCTATTCCTTTTTAAGCTCATCACTGAGCCATTTAAGATAGTCTTTACTGCCGCCAACAACAGGTGTAGCTATAATTTCCGGCGTCTCATACGGATGCATTTCTTTGATTGCTTTTTCAAGTTCCACATATAGATCTTTCCTGCTCTTGATGAGACATAGCCACTCTTTGGATGTTTCTATATTGCCTTTCCAGTGATAGGTGCTCATTATGGGTCCAATTATCTGGACGCATCCGGCCAGTCTTTTCTCTACCAGACTGCTGGCTATCCTTTCGGCATCCTTCTTTTCTTCGGTAGTTGTAATAACCTGGATATAATCTTCCATCATGGGTCACCTCGCTGGAATTACGTTCCACGTTGCGTCATTTTATACATCATAATTGCTGCCGCATGTGCAAGGCTGAGTGATTCCGCACCACCGGTACCGGGAATATACCATTGCTCAGCAGCTAAACTTGTCAATTTTTCCGGCAGCCCGTGACTTTCACTGCCAAGCAGAAGTGCCGTTTTATATGTACAGCTGTGTGGTGTAACTCCGTTTTGTGCGGTGCTGCCCACTAAAAAATAATGTTTTTTAAATTCCGGCAAGGCCTTATCGAAATCTACTTCGGGGATAATTGACAGATGAAACAGGCTTCCCATGGAACTTCGAACGACTTTTGGATTGGTAAAATCTACCGAATTGGTGCTCAGCACGATTGTCTTGATACCGAACCAGTGGGCCGTACGCATGACAGCACCAAGATTACTTGGATTGTTCACTTCATAAAGCAATAAAAGATGATTGTTTCCCTTCTCCAGCGCCGGGGAAAATTTTTCGGAATGAGGCATCTTGACAAGTGCCATAATTCCTTCCGGTTCGCTGTCCTGGCTAAATCTTTTCCATTCACTTTTTTTCAGGGTATAAATTTCGATATGACCCGGCAGCGTTGATAAAAAGGACTCCAGATGTTTCTTCTTTTCTTCCAGTATGAGCAACGCCGGCGTATCGTATGTGCTTTTCAATAATTCTTGCACAACCTTGAGGCCCTCTGCCAAAAAAAGCCCCTCCTCGTGGCGATACTTTGCCATATTCAGTTTTGACCATGATGTAAGTTGTTGTCTGGTGGGTTTAAGGGTCGTCATAGCTATCTTTACATGTTGTTAGTTCTAATTAGACCCCCATTCTTACTCTTTCTGCTCATACATTACCAGTGGATTAATTTCTATATCTTTTATATTGGGATAATTGACTTTCACTACATTATCCTACTCTTTAAACGCAAGTTTAAGTTCGTAAACACCTGCACTGATTCTTCTTTCAATCTCAAAGTCCATTTTTTCAAAGACATGTCGCATTATGTTATTTTCCACCAGAACATCTGCGGTAAACCCGTGAAGTCCCTGTCTCTTGGCAAGATATGTTAAATAGGAAAGCAATTCTGTTGCTATCCCTCTGTTATGACAATCATCTCTCACCACTACTGCCACTTCAGCAGTATGCGTTGTTTCATCTATTCCATACTGACCAACTCCCAGAACTTTCTCTCTCTCTTCCTCCTTTGCAACAGCAAGAATTACCATGTCCTTAGTATAATCAATGATCACAAAATGTTGCAAGAGTTCATGAGGCATATCTTTCCGTCTCGAAATAAACCTTCTGTAGAGACTCCTGTCTGACAGGGCATAGAAGAAATCTTTTAATAATGGTTCATCACTGATCTTTACAGGTCTTAAAAAGATATCAAATCCTGTTTCTGTCGTCTTATAAGTTTCCAGACTTTCCGGATATTCCCCCCTCTTCCCGGAAATAAACGCCTGATCTTTAAAAATAATGTTTGCTTCCTTTGCTTCCTTTATCAGCGAGGATCTGAATTTCGGATGAGCAATAGCTATCAATTGCATTGCCCTTTCTCTTATGTTTTTCCCGTGCAGATATGCTATCCCGTATTCAGTCACGACATAATGAATGTCACCCCTGTTGAGAGTTACCCCCGCCCCCTCTTTAAGAAAAGGTGATATCCTTGAAATTTCCCCATTTTGTGCAGTTGATTGAATGGCGAGTATTGTCCGCCCATTTCGTGCCATCACCGCGCCCCTCATGAAATCAGCCTGTCCCCCTATCCCACTATAGAAGACCTTTCCCAGGGATTCCGCACTTGCCTGGCCGGTAAAATCTATCTCCAGGGCTGTATTGATGGCCACCATATTGTCATGCTGAGCTATAATCAGGGGATCGTTTGTGTAGTCGATTGTTCTAAGCTCGATCATGGGATTGTCATGTAAATATTCGTAAGTTTCTGTCCCCCCCATACAGAATGTCGCGATTGTCTTTCCACGATTAACATTCTTTTTTGAATTATCTATAACCCCTTTTTTCATCAAATCCACTATACCCTGACTAAGAAGCTCCGTATGAACACCAAGATGTCTTTTTTTATCGAGGTTAGACAAAATTGCATTGGGAATGGTTCCATACCCCACTTGAATTGTATCTCCGTCCTTAATCAACCGTGATACATATTTGCCAATCTGTCTCGTCGCCTCAATATCGGTATCTTCCACTTCGTATTTGAGAAGAGGTTCATCATGAACAACAATAAAGTCAACATCATTTATGTGTATAAAACCATCACCATGTACCCGTGGTACATTATAATTAATCTGGACCACCACTATTGAAGCTTTTTCCGTCGCCGCCTTAACAATGTCAACACTGACACCGAGACTCATATAACCATGATTATCCAGGTAAGATGTTTGGATTAAGGCAATATCAATCGGCAGCGCTCCGCTGAGTATCAAGTCCGGAATTTGAGACAGAAATATCGGCGTATAATCGGCCATCCCTTTATTGACAGGTTCCCTGGTAAGATCGGAAATGAAGAAAAAATTATGTCGAAAATTCCGCTTGAATTTTTCAGCCATATATGGAGAAACACCAAGAGACCATACGTGGAGAACTTCAGCATCGAAAAAGGCCTTTGGATGGGATTCCACATAATCTGTGAGGGCATTAACAAGGTATTGGGGTTTTCCACAGCCGGTACCGATAAATATTCGATCACCTCGATTAATATGGTTGAATATTTTATCTTCACTTATAAACTTCTGCGGATATAACTTGGTAAATTTTTCTATTCTCTTATGGTATATCTGAGACCTGAGAGATAAGAGATCCGGTCGATATTCTTCACGTATGTCTATATTACTATCTGGATCCATCTATATTACCCTTCTTATAGTGACCTTTGTTTTATGTTTTACTTACGGCCTGAACATCTATTGACTGTTTTTAACAAAGATCTAATGTTGATGTTCTCGTAAAAAGTCATAAACTGCACCATTTGTCATCCTGAACTCGTTTCAGGATCTCGCTTGTTTCAGCATCTAATTATTTCAGCAAGTTAGAGACCCTGAATGATCCTGAAACAAGTTCAGGACATGATTTTGGGTGACAAAAAAAGACTTTTTACGAGACCATCAATGTTTGTCAAGTGACAATTATTTTTGACCATTTCCATACTATCAAGCTGATAAACAAGAAAAAAGATCAGCTTTGGTGCGAGCGCCAAAACAGGCTTGATGAGAAGAAGAAAAAGGCTATTAGAGGGAAGTGTTCTCGAAAACCTGAGTTGGGAAAGCCGATTCGAACAAGGTCAACAAGATAAAACTGATGGCTTATGCCCTCACAAAATATTGGAAAGATGTGTTGATATATTACACGATTATCCAACCCTGCGTCACTTCAGAACAGTAACATTCGAAAAGCTCAATAATAAACAGAATAAAGATGATGATCAGACAGTGTATAGTATTAGGGTTATGAACACTCGGAACCAAAATTACTCAGTATCTGATAACTCTGGCCCCCATTCCTTCTCATATCTGTATATCAGTACCGAAACTTATATTGTTTGGCAGGGTTTAGGCAGATTTTGGTGGAGATGAGGGGAATTGAACCCCTGACCTCGGCATTGCGAACGCCGCGCTCTCCCAACTGAGCTACATCCCCAACCCCTTTATCTGATAGCGGTAATATCTTATTTGCTTATTGCATTTGTGTCAAGAATTTTATAATATGGCGAAACTTGACAGTTTCGTAAAAAGTCTTTTTTTGTCACCCAAAATCATGTCCTGAACTTGTTTCAGGATCATTCAGGGTCTCTAACTCAATAATTAGATGCTGAAACAAGTTCAGCATGACAAATGGCATACTTTATGACTTTTTACGAGGCCATCAAACTTAAATTTATAATCAAAGGGGTAAGATGTGGCAAAAATAGACGCTTTTTTTAATTTAATGCACGAACAGGGTGCATCAGACCTCCATCTCGTTGCCGGACAGCAGCCGGTTGTAAGGATAGGAGGAGAGATGGAACGTGTCAAGTACAACGTGCTGGAGAATGATGAGCTGAAAGGCATGCTCTATGAGATAGCGCCTGAGCATAAAATCAAGCAATTCGAAGAAACGGGAGATATGGACTTTGCATATGAAATCCCGGGGCTTGCCAGATACCGGGCCAATTTTTTCCAGCAGCAGAATGGTGTTGCGGCAGTTTTCAGAGAAATTCCCAGTAAGATATTAACCGTTGAACAATTGGGGCTTCCACTTATTGTTGCCAAGCTGGCATCTCTGCCCCGGGGACTCGTTCTGGTAACCGGACCAACGGGGAGCGGCAAATCGACGACCCTTGCAGCTATAATTGATGAGGCAAACCGTGTCCGTAAGGATCATATCATCACTGTGGAGGACCCGATCGAATTTGTTCATGAGAGCCAGGGTTGCATAATAAACCACAGGGAGGTCGGCCTCCATACCAAAAGTTTTGCTGCAGCACTTCGTGGTGCCTTGCGGGAAGATCCTGACATTATTCTGGTGGGAGAGATGCGAGACCTTGAAACAATATCACTTGCAATAGAAGCCGCATCAACCGGTCATCTTGTCTTCGGAACCCTTCATACATCGAGTTCAGCCAAGACAGTTGATCGGATTATCGAGGTTTTTCCTGCGAGTGAGCAGGCACAAATCCGATCCACACTGGCCGATGGCCTCCGAGCGGTATTGTCACAAACCCTGTTTAAGCGCGTTGATAAAGGGGGGCGCTGTGCTGCTCTTGAAATATTGATTGCTAACCCGGCAGTTCGTAACCTGATCCGGGAATCGAAGACCTTCCAGATTCCATCAATGATACAGACCGGGAAGAAGTTTGGAATGCAGCTATTGGATGACTCGATTATGGAACTTGTCAACCGGGGTTGGATAGGCGTCGACGATGCATACAATAAGTGTAACGACAAGGCGAAGTTCAGACCTCTTTTAAAACGTCCCCCAACAGATTTTACAGAGGTATAAATATCCTATTGTCGGAGGGAAGTAATATGAGAAAACAGGAAACAGATTATATCTTAACAAAGATGCTTGATTCACATCAGAATGTCTCTGACCTGAATATTACCGTGGGCAAGCCGTTACAGGTGGAAAGTTCCGGCGAACTAACCAGTGTTAATATGGATCCTCCTTTTGCTGAACTTTCTCCCTTCCAAACCGAGATCCTTGCTCTGAATCTTATAAATCAGGATCGTCGTCTGACAGAGACACTCTTCGCTGAAGGGTCCTGCGATTCTTCTTATGAACTTCCTGGTAAGGCCCGTTTTAGGGTCAACATATTCTCTCAGCGTGGAAATTACTCAATCGTATTGCGAAAGCTTGAAACCAGGATTCCGACGTACGAGGAATTGAGTCTCCCCGAGGTCTTTTACAAGATAGCAGAGGAGAAAAACGGGATTGTTCTGGTAACCGGTGCAACCGGTAGCGGGAAATCTACATCACTTGCTGCAATGTTAAATGATATAAACGAAAAAAAATCTGTTCATGTTGTAACCCTGGAAGACCCTGTTGAATATCAGCACCAGCAGAAGAAAGCCACATTTAACCAGAGAGAACTGGGTACAGACTTTGATGGTTTTGCTACTGGTCTGCGAGCCGCTCTCAGGCAGGCGCCAAAGGTAGTTCTGGTTGGTGAAATGCGTGACAGGGAAACGGTGGAGATTGCATTGAGTGCCGCAGAGACCGGGCATCTCGTAATGAGCACTCTTCACACAGTAGACGCTGGTCAGACCATTAACCGAATAATCGGCATGTTCAATTCTGAAGAAGAAAACCAGATTCGCATACGTTTAACTGACACAATTCGATGGATCGTCTGCCAGAGACTCCTCCCCAAGGAAGGGGGAGGGCGGGTTGCTGCCTTTGAAGTTATGGGAACTAACCTGAGAGTTAAGGACACGATTCTCCACGGTGAATCGGAAGGAAAAACCTTCTATGAAATAATCCAGGCAGGCAAGCCTTTTGGCATGGTGACCTTTGACGATTATATTGTTGAATTATACGAAAAGGGACTCATCACCGAAGAAACCGCAAAGGCCTATGCCTCCAACAAGAGTGTTGTCAGCCGTGGCATTGATGCTATAAAGAGTGCCAAAGGAGAGACAACAACTGACATAGATAAACTTGAAGTAGACATGGACTACGGAAAACCCGGAAGAAAACAGTAAAGGGAAGAAAAGGAAAACATCATGGAGGAAAAGAAAACACTTGTTGATGAGGTAGCATCAGACAAATACGATCCTTCAGACCGGCCATTTGACTTCGTTGAGGAAGGTGGAAAAACTGCCCTGATCTGCGAATCTGACCCTTCAATAAAAGCAGAAATGATATCTATTTTAAAAGAGATGGACTATCAAATCACGGACACCGTATCTGTACGAGATGCGCTCAAGGCAATGAGGTTTCATGTATATGATATGGTTGTGCTGAATGAAAATTTTGATACAGACGATCCTGATGCTAATAATGTACTCAAATATCTTGAGCGCCTTCCGATGGGCATCAGAAGGAACCTTTTTGTGGCACTGGTAAGTAACAGATTCAGAACCATGGATAACATGGCCGCTTTTAACAAAAGCGTCAACACTGTTATTAATATGGAAAACTTTGGTGATTTCAAGACAATTATAAAACGGGGCGTGGCCGACAATGAAGCCTTTTATCACGTCTTTAAAGAAACCATGAAAAAAATGGGGCGGATCTGAACCACAGGCCACATATTCCCGTTAGGAACATCATACCAGGATTTGCCGTCAGTCTTCGGCCGAGAATGCCAAGAAATTTAAATATCAAATATCAAAATGCAAAATGCAAAAGTAAAATGAATGAATAATATGGATATAAAAACCAACCAGTTATTTTAAATATTGATCACCTTTTCGTTTTGATATTTTCATTGACGCAGGTTCTTTTAGTAATCCGGCCTTTTGAAGAGCTTTTTCAGCTGTTTCAGTGAAACCCTCAGCCGTGCAGGATTCAGCAAGTCGTAGATAATAGAATGGGTTTTGTGGATCTGCGATGATTGCCTTTTCGAAAATATCTATTGCCTGACGATGATACATCTCCGAGGCCAGTGTATTTCCAAACCTGTTATAGAAAATAGCTGCTGATTCAGGATTTATTCTGATAGCATTTTCGTAAGCATTACTCGCCTTTTCAAATTTTCCCTGCTTCACCAGTACATCACCGAGATCGCAGTAACAAAGTGAACTGTCAGACCTGTGTTTCAGGGATTTTCTGTAAGCCTTTTCAGCCCTTTCATACTGCCCTGCCTTGTAATAGACACTCCCGAGCCTGTTATAAAAAAGAGAGGCCTCTGGGGGGTCGATGGCAACAGCCGTATTGTAAGCGTTCTCAGCGCCGTCGAGGTCTCCAGCGGCAACAAGGACATTCCCGAAGTTAATGAAAAACGTGGGAGAATCGGGTTCTATACTAATGACTTTTTTGAAGACCTCAACGGCCTTATATGCGTGACCAGCCCTCAAATATGCATTGCCGAGAGTACCGAGTAGATTAACATCCTCTGGCTGGGCAGCAACTGCCTTCTCACAGGTATCGACAAGTTTGTCATGTTTTCCTTCATCCACGAATATTCTAACCAGTTCATCAAACGCAAACCCGGTAAAAACCTTCCCTCTCAGTTCTTTTTCAAAAAGTGTCTCGAGACATCCAACGGCATCTTCCAATCTCCCGCTTTCTCTGTATGCCCAAGCCAGAGACATGATAAGGGAATCTTCACCGGGATTCATATCCGCCAATTTTTCATAGAGGACAGCAGCATCTTCATAGCGCTTTTCTCTCATGTATTCATCGGCAAGATCGTAAAACTGATCTCCTGTCGCTTTCTTGGTCATGACCTTTTTATATTTTTAACGAATCCCCTTTGATGTAATTTACTATCAACTTTACTGTCTCATCTACCTTCGCTTGTGCATCCGCCTTGAGCTGTAAAGCCTTCTTCTTTGAATCCTCAATTTGTCTATCTGCTTCTTCGTTGGCCGCACTGATGATTTTATTCTGCTCCGCCCTAATTTCATCCATAGGGAGTTCTGAAGACAATATTGTATTCACCTTTTTTTTAGCATCTTCCAGTATTTGTCTGGCTTTAACCCTGGCTTCATCGAGGAGCTTCTCAGCCTCGCTTTCAATCTCTCTTATCGTAGTTTGCATTTCTTCAGGCATAAGAAAAATCCTCTGTCTATTGTTTGTTCATTTCATCATATTTTTGGATGATACAATACAGGCCCTGATCGAATACACGAATTGTTCTATTAATAGTTGCTATTGCCTGATGGTGATCAACGGGTGTAAGAAAGAGCGCCTGGAATTCGGCATAAAGCCACATATGCCTCCTCATCATAACAATGGCGTACGCAGCTTCTTGCAGGGGAATTCCTTCATCGTACCTCTCTTCAGCGTATTTTGAAAAGAAGTCACACACTTCCTTGTACGGTTTTTCGCTAAAGTATATTATCCTCAGATTCCTGTAAAAATCCAAAGCATGGGGGAAACATTCTTCCGCTAACATGGAATGGTATGATTTTGTCCGGGGATTTTTCCTTACAGCTTTGCACCATTCTCTGGAAATCTCCTCTGCATGACTTTCTGTAATATCTATCAGCTTGTCTGCAAACGCTTTCATAATACTTCTCCTTTCTTAGCTGTTGTCTTTATAATATTTTTAAAAAGTTTCAGCCTGAATCCTCAGGGATTTTTAAAAAGAAAGACATACTGTGTAGTTGTTTTTAACACCTTTCTAACTATGTTTAACTGAGGTCTAAATATTGTTATTAGACCATCTTTGCAGACCACATTCATGTCAAGAATCTTCGAAAAGATCTTTGCTTCTGTTTCCCCTTTTGATCGTACGGTCACCCAGCCTTGATCCGAAGTAATTTCTATAATTATTGGAAGTAATAGAGAAGTTTGCTCATTCTCGTATAGCATTTGCGAAAGATACTCAAGTTCCTTTTTCTTAAAAAAATGTGCGCTCCCGTCGTTACATACCACATGAGGATGTTCTTCCTTCAGGAGTTCGGTGAGCGATTTCCGTTTACGCGGGATCTGTGCATTTAAAGCTTTGAATTCGTCTTTCAGGTATCCTGCAACGAATCCGTCGGGAAATTGATCAGTAGGCATAGGCTTCTCTCTGTTCGATAAGTAACTTTACATGTTTGAGACGAGCAGCCTCTTCCCTGTCTCTCTCTTCAAATTTCATGGTTAAATATTTTATGGTCATATCGAGACCCGGGACTACGACATGCTCCAGGGCATTGTTTATTCTTTTTACCTTGTTGATCTCCATTCCTAAAAGTTCCAGGGATTTTTGAAGTTCAGCAAGTTCGATAATGGTCTTCAGGCATTTTTGGGAAAGTTCTGTGCTGTGATCCAGAAATGAGGAAGTATCTGCCATGTTCTTCGTCTCTGCTTTCATTTCATCCGCTTTCTCAATTTCGAAAAATGGTATTCTAACCCCCGCGACATTCCTTGTTCCGGCGTTCACCTTAAAGGCCATTTCGGATACCAGGAGTTCCTTTTTCAGAGACACGTATCCATGATACCCTGCAGTTATAGACAATGACCTGTAAGCTTCTGAAAATTCTGTGAGGAGTCTATCTTTAACCGATGCGCATTCTCTGACTGTCTGAAGCAGCTCCATGATCAATATGGAAAGTCTGTCCTTGACAATCTTATGGATCCTTGTAGCCAGCTTAAGCCGGTGCTTGAGACGTGCAAGCTCAATCTTGGTTGGTCTTGTAACCTGTATTTTTTTAGCCATGGCTTACCTTAGTAAGGTGAAGTTTTTCTAACCACCGAATTTGATGCACGGACAAACAATACCGAAGCAAATTCGGCACATGGTTTGTCCATGCCACCTACCAGAGTTCGGCTTCAAGGATTCGATGTTTCTGGCAGATATTTTTTGATGAACTCTTCACTTATCAATTTCAGATCCTCAACAGGAATCATCGAAAAGATTTTCCATGCTAATTCCAGAGTTCCCTCAACTGTTCTTCTTTCATGCTCACTCTGGGAAATATATTCCTGTTCAAATCTGTCCGCAGCAGCAAGGTAGATTTTATCCCTGTCGCTTAAGGCTTCAGTACCGATAACAGTTGAGATTTCTCTCAGATAGTTCCCCTCTGCGTACACTGCGTATGCCTGCATAAATACATTGTTATGGTCTTCTCTCGTTTTTCCCTCCCCGATTCCCTCACGCATCATTCTGGAAAGAGACAAAAATATATCTATTGGCGGATATATTCTCTTTCTCTCAAGAGCTCTCGAAAGAACAATCTGCCCTTCAGTGATGTATCCTGTAAGATCAGGTATGGGATGGGTAATATCATCGTCGGGCATGGTCAAAATGGGCAAGATCGTCACCGACCCTTCTTTCCCGGTGATTCTCCCAGCCCTCTCATACATAGAGGAAAGGTCTGTATACATATATCCCGGATAGCCCCTTCTGCTGGGTATCTCCCCTCTCATTGCAGCAAGCTCTCGAAGCGCATCACAGTAATTCGTGATGTCGGTGAGTATGACTAGCACGTGCAGACCATGTTCCCATGCGAGATATTCGGCTGCGGTTAAGGCCAGACGAGGTGTCGATAATCGCTCGATTACCGGAGATGATGCCGTGTTGATGAATCCAACAGCCTTGCTGAGTGCTCCGGTCTCTTCAAGGTTGGAAATAAAATAGGCGGCGTCGTCATAGCTGACTCCTATTGCTGCAAAGACAGTTACAAAATCTTCCGTTTCCCCTTTTAAAGCAGCCTGCCTTACTATCTGGGCTGCGATCTTATTATGGGGCAGGCCTGATCCACTGAAAATCGGCAATTTCTGGCCCCTGACAAGAACGTTAAGACCGTCAATAGCGGAAATACCTGTTTCGATGAATTCTGAGGGCGGCTGCCGGGATGCTGGATTTATAGGTACCCCGTTAATGTCAATATAATCCTCTGCTACAATAGGGGGGCCACCATCTATGGGACTCCCGCTTCCATCGAATATCCTTCCCAGTATGTCGATAGAGACGGGCAGTTTCAGGGTTTCACCCTTGTATATTATCGTGCTTTTCAAAAGGTCGACCTCGCTGACGCCGCCAAATACCTGGACTACCGTCATTTTCTTGCCTACCTCGATAACCTGTCCACTTCTCTTCTCACCGGTGCCTAACTGAACATCGACAATTTCGTTGTATCTGATGCCGGGAATACTCTCAATTATAAGGAGTGACCTTCTCGCAGTGCTTATCGCTTTTGTCTCCCTTGTAAATAGTTGCAGGGATTCCATCATCATATCTCTCCTTCTTGAACCTCCGTACTTTCTTCTATCTCAGACCATATGCCGTGGACATATTTATCAAAATCCTCATTTGGGACATCCTTCATTCGGGATATTCTTTGTAATGTTTTTGACGAGGCGATATCGCTCACTAACGTACCCGATACAGACATTTCCCGGGCTAATTCGTAAAACTTCATAATCGTGCTCAGCATCAGATGGGCCCTTTGGGGGGTCGTATAGTTATCAACCGGATGGTAGGCACTCTGCATAAGGAAGTCTTCCCTTATCATCCTCGCGGCAAGAAGGATTAACTTGTCATCTTCAGGTAACGACTCCGGGCCAACAAGCCGCACGATCTCTTCCAGTTCTGCCTCTTTCTGAAGTATTTTGAGTGTCATATCCCTTGTATCTGACCACTCAGGACTGATAGCGCTCCACCAACGGTTCGTTGCATCTGCATAGAGACTGTAGCTGGTGAGCCAGCTTATCGTTGGGAAATGCCGTTTATTTGCCAGAGCAACATCAAGTGAATAGAGTGCTTCAACGATCCTGAGGGTACTTTGAGTAACGGGTTCGCTGAAGTCAGCCCCAGGAGGACTTACTGCCCCGATTACAGTAACCGATCCATTCCTTAAAGGACTTCCCTTACACTCAACCCTTCCGGATCTTTCATAAAATGAGGCCAGTCTTGAACCGAGATATGTGGGGAAACCTTCTTCACCGGGTGTTTCTTCGAGTCTTGCCCCAATCTCTCTCATTGCCTCAGCCCACCGCGAAGTTGAATCTGCAACGAGGAGAATATCGTACCCCATGTCTCTGTAATATTCAGCTAAGGTAATGCCTATGAAAATACTTATTTCCCTTGCCACAACAGGCATGTTGGACGTGTTGGCAATAAATATTTCTTTTTCCTGCAATAACTTGCCTGTATTGGGGTCCTTTAGCTGCTTGAAGCTATGGAGGACGTCCGCCATCTCGTTTCCCCGTTCACCGCAACCTACATAGATATTTAACTGTGTTTGTGCCCATCTTGCCATCTGCTGCAGTGTAACTGTCTTGCCGGTACCGAAGCCGCCCGGTATGGCCGCCTTGCCCCCTAATGCGAGGGGGAAGATGTAATCTATAATTCTGGTTCCTGTAACGAGCAAATTCTCGGGATTCAATCTCTGTTTGTAGAGTCTTGGTTTCCTTGCCGGCCATCGTTGCATAAGTGTGATATTTTTTCTTTCTCCGTCATGTTCTACAACTGCAACCGGCTCTTCTACCGTGTAGTCGCCTTCAGATATCTCCAGCAGTTTGCCCTTAATACCTATCGGTATCATTATTCTGTGTTCTACGAGCCCCGTTTCGGGAACTGTACCGATAATATCACCTTCTTCGACCTGATCACCAGCTTTGACTGAAGGTGTAAAATGCCATTTTTTGTCCCGGTCAAGAGGGAATGTGCGTGCCCCTCTTTCAAGGAAATCACCGATATCTTCCATCATCGTAACAAGAGATCTTTGAACACCGTCAAAGATGCTCCCGACGAGACCTGGGCCGAGCTCCACCATCAATATCTCTCCGGTTCCTTCTACTGGTTCTCCGACGCGAAGCCCAACGGTATCCTCATAGACCTGGATAACCGCCTTATCCTGTTCAAGTCCGATTATTTCTCCGGTTAGCCTTGCCTCGCCCACATCAACAACTTCGTATACCTTGGATCCTCGCATGTCTTCAGCGATTACGACGGGTCCTGAGACTTTCCAGATTTTACCCATTGGTCATTTCCTCACAATTATGCCTAAATCTCTATTGAAAATCCTAATAACTTCTTCATGTAAGATTTGTAGAATTCTCTTACATCTTCTTTTTCTGTTGTAAATTTTGAAGGAATTTCAATTATAACAGGGGTTATCTTCTTACTTTCACTGATATATTTCAGAATATCATCTACGTAATCCCTCAAGTTTTCCGGTATCATAATTATTCCGATCGAGGTATCGTTCACGAATTCCCTTAACGCTTCTCGCACTTTTTCCCGAATGTCGCTTTCACCTTCTATTACCCGATACTTTTCAACGCCGGCGAGCTGCATAAGTATGACCTGATCTTCATTTCCTATAACGGCGATATCTAAATTTTGCAGTGATATCATGATGCTATTACCAGATAATCCTTAATTTCTGATGGTGGTATGCCATCTTCCAGGGTCTTAAGAATTAGTCTTACATTGCGTATTTCCCATTCTTTCAAAATCAGGTACCATAACATGTTGGATGAGGATAGCACTCTCGGCGAAAGCAAATCCTTTAATAATTGAAATTTAAGCTTATCTATTAGTTTATTTATAATTGTAATATTCCCGTCTTTTTCAAAGCCTTTGGAAATTTCCTGGGCTAATTGATAATATTCTGTATGTTCCAGTCTACCTGTTATTTCGCTCATTTTGAGTGAGAGAAACTCTCTGACAGTATTAGCCGAGAGCACGTATCCTCCCTCGAGAACAAATTCAGTAACCATAGATTCTTTTTCTCCGAGGACGGATCGAAAAACAATCTGAAGGTTTTCCAGATCAATGATGATGCCCACGGCTTTGGTAACCAAGTGCCCGTCATCTATCCTCCTCAGCGCGCTCAACAGGCCTTCATAATACATCCTGTCCAGTCTGATCTCGGCCTCAGATATAACATCTTTCTCTTTAATATCCTTTATAAGGGAGGCATAATCACCCAGGTTGCACATTACAATAATTTCAGCGATTTCATCCACGCTCTTAATGCTTAATAATTTCTCAAGATATCCCTGATTATAGATTACTCCTAACAGTGCCATGGGAGCCGGCTTTTCCATTAAAACCGTTCTTACGGCAATCTTAATGTTCAGGATGTCGTACTTTTTGATGTATGCATCTGCCAGATGAACGATTTCAGAAGGAGGTTTGAACCGTTCAAGACGCTTCAGACATTCACCAAGGTATTTCCACAGATATTCATCGGCTTCATCAAAAGTTTTGATAGGTTGCCCCCGGAGATAATCACCAATATCGGTATTTTCGATCACTTCCAGGACATCCTGCATGGTCGATTTTTGCATCATCCAATCGACGTGGTCAGCAGAAACACATCTGGATTCTTCACCTTTGAGGTAAGCTGATGTAAATGCATAACGGGTGCTGATTAGGTTCAAATTTCATCAACTCCAAAGAGTTTTTTACCGATTTTGGGCAAAATTTTTGGCATCAACATTTCCAGCCTGGTATCGAATGTATTATTGATACTAACCATACCGTCGATAGCCTCCATCAGAATCCCACCCATACAATCGATTTCATTAACTTCAGTTATTTTTTCTTTTAATCTGCTATTCTCCTCAATAACTTCCCGAACAATGTTAAGGTCTTTAGGAGAAACAAAAAGCCTGACTTTATCTTCTGTTTCTAAGGCATCGATTGCTTCTTGAATAAGACGGACAAACAGTTCCTTATCATTTATATCCTGTGACAGTTCGTCCTTTGCCCTTTTTATGATTTCATTGATAATAGCATCCTTTTCCTTCAATTTCACCTGACGATATTTCAGAGAAGCCTGCGCCAGGATCTTTGATGCCTCGCGATAGGCTTCTGATATGGCCTTCTTCTTTTCTTCCGCAAATCTTAGTTCCTTTTGTTCTTCAGCTTTTTCGATTGCTTCTTTCGCCTTAATCTTGGCGTCGCTTATAATTTTGTCGGCATCTTCTTTTGCCTTGTCAAGAATAGCTTTCCTTATTTTGCCAGTTTCCATAGTATCCACCCGTGCATCTTATTACATTAGCTTTAGTATGTTCAGCGCCATGATGGTGAACACCAACCCCAGAACACCAATAAGTTCTACAAACACGGCCAACATCATCGATGCAGTTAATATTTGTCCTTTTGTCTTCGGCAGGAGGGCTATTCCCGCAGCGCAGACAGATCCCTGGAATATCCCTGAGAAAGCTTCAGCAAATGCTCCTATAACGCCGATGGCAAGCACCGCAATTCCGGCACCACCGAATGCGGGCAGGTTCGGAACAACCACAGTGAGAATAATAATGAGAATAATCAGTCCATAAAAGCTTTGTGTCATCGGTAGAGATGCCAGTACTATGACATTTCTCAACTGACCGGGCTCTTCAGATAAAGTAGCAACCCCGGCAGATGCGGCTGTGGCAATTCCTATTGCCGATCCTGTCAGACCTCCTGCTAATGCAATTGCACCTCCAAGTGTAGCTAAGGCTTGTATTTCAGTCATTTTTTCACCTCACTTTAAGATTTTGTACCTACCAATACTTCCCTCCGGAGTCTCAGATGAAACGGGGCATATTTTCCCCCTCCCCCTTCATAGAATTTCAGTAAGAATTCCACGAAGCATAGTCTCAGTGAATGTATGAAAGCAGCCAGGCTGCTAAGAAGCAAATTAAAAACATGGAAAATAATAAGCATTATAAAAGCAACAACGAACGCTATGATAAATCCAACGATGCCGGGTATCAAATTCGACAGTGAGGAAGAAACCCAATCTGAAAGAAGATTAAAAGATGAGGCAAGATAAAATGTAGCAAGCCCCACTCCTGCCAGTCTTGAGTATGACATGATATCTCCCATAATACCAGTTAGTTCAAAAATCCAGAAAATTCCGCCCAGGCCGCCCATCTGCATGAAGCTGGCTATGACAATTAAGGTCAGACCTAAGAACAGGGGATAAATAAGGACAGAATATGCTCCGGCACTCAGCGGGATAAGTTTTACATGCAGCAGGGCATTAAAGATATAGGGAATACCGAAAATTTGTAAAATAAAAAGCCCGATCTTGCTCAGTATTAACCCCTTATTCTTTTCCTTTACTCCTTTGATAAGAGAGAGTATGTGAGCCGAATTTACATGAACAAGCCCTATTATGAGTGAAAGGACAATAAATGAAATGGGATCCGAAAGGTATTTGTGCACATGCGACACCAGGGCGATGTTTTGTAGCTCTACGTTGAAAAACATTTTGAGGAAATCACCAAGATAGGTACCGGAAAGTAATCCAAATATGAGACTTGAGCTGCCGCTAATGTATAAAACGTTTCGAAACAGATAAAATTCCTCGGAGGTTGGATCATCAGCAAGTTTGTAAAGTAAAAATCTGGCCAGTAAAATGAGGCCGACGGCATATACGACATCATTGAGCATCAGTCCAAAGAAGAAGGCAAAGAAATAAGCCACGATGGGCGTAGGATCCCAATCGTCATATTTGGGTAGACTGAAAAGGCTTACAATAATCTGGAATGGTCGAATTCCTGGGGGATTTTGGAGCTTTGTTGGAGGCGTGTCCGCAGGATCGGGTTTCTTCGTATCAACAAATGCAAAATCTGATGTTTCTTTTAAACCGGTAGTTACTGTGTCAGCATTGATTTGTGGTATCCAGCCTTCGATAAAGGTAACGTACCGTGCCTCCCATGCCTGTTCGAGGATAGACAACCTCTCGTTTTCCGCAGCGAGTATTTCCCTGAATAAGACAATCTGGTCTAAATTCTCCTTAATCATTTTCTGGAGTTCTTTTTCAAATTCATCACGATCCTTTTTCCGGCTGCGAATCGCTTCATCAATTTCTTTTATGAACTCCCTCAGGGATAATTCCATGTCCGGTATCTTCAGAGTTGCTGCACCGATGTTTTTAATGAGCGTTTCTATTGTCTTTCGATGTTCAGTTCCGGCTACAAAATAAACTGCCACCTCACCTTCGACTGGAACGGCAACATGCTGGAACAAATACTGACCGGCTCGCTCACTAAATGCCTTATAAGCATCCTCAGAAAAGGCCAGGACGTTAGTAAATAAATATGTCCCGGAATATTGCAAATCCTTCAAAGGCACATTTGTGTGGCGTGCCAGTGGACCCAGATATTTATCAAGCTCTTCAAAATTTGCAATTTCCTCTTTTAAATGGGCGGTTTTTCGGGTGAGTTTAGAAAACCTACCATGAATTTTGTCTGTCTGGTCTGTAATTTCATCGAGAGAATGAAGTTTGATATCTTCAGGTAAAAGTATTGCTATTTCTTCTGTCAGGCAGTTTAAGATATCGTGAATAGAGGAGAGCGCCGTTTCCACCCGATTCTTATCCCTTTCGATAGCTGCTTTATCGACCGGTTCCTTTGATTCTTCTATGTGAAGGAGTCCGATTTCCTGTAAGTGTCTGAGAGCACTTTCAGAAGAATCTTTAAGTGTTATTACTCTCACCTTCACCATTTCTTCGGGAGTGTTTATAAAGATTGGCATCATTTTAAAAAGCTTAAATAGTTGGTTCTTCTCCAATTTAGTTGGAGAAGAGGGTCCAAGGATTCCAGGGGTCAAGGATTCAAGGGTTTGTTTTTTAGAGACTTTATCGGCACCTTTAACATTCTTTAGCTTTCTGCTATATCTTTTTTTAATTTACCCAATACACCTTTTTCAATTAAATCCAAATCCCCTGCTAATAATATCTATGTTTCAAATTCGCAAACAGAACCATAAGATATGTAAAGCATCCTGATGTAATCCAGGGTTGTCTTTCTTCCTTTCACTCGAATCCTCGACCCCTTGAACCCTCTGGTATTAATTATAGATAACACACTTATTTTGCCTTAATTAACTTCAACTAATCGGGAGATGATCCAAATAGTTTTAAAAAAAGGTTTAATTAAGAATTAAATACTATTATAACTCTCATCGAGTAGGCATTACACTGAATTTATAAATATCGGAGAAGAAGTAGAAAATATGTCTGATCAGAAGTAATATCGTTCTGCTTATAAATGTGACAACTTCTTTAAATTATACATAAAACAAACAGAAAGGCAACCCTTTTTTCTATAATCTCCAGATATTGAATCTCCTATAATCTTGCTGAAAAGAATCCTTGAAATGTCAGGAACAATACCCACAAGTGAATTACCTGTAACATCTCATTATTCCACTGGAAAGATTGAGAAAACGATTGACAAAATTCATACATAATAATAGCTTGTGAGATTATACGAAGTGGCTGTTGCCAACTTCGTAAACCTGACGACGGAGGATAATATGTTGGAAAGAACCTTGATTACAGGAGGAGCAGGTTTCTTAGGGAGCCATCTTTGCGATTATTTTATTTCAAAGGGACATTATGTGATTTGTATGGATAACCTCCTGACGGGAAATATAGACAACATAGCTCACCTCTTTGGAAATGATAGATTTACCTTTATAAAACATGATGTAACCAATTTTATCTATGTGGAGGGAAAGGTTGATAATATCCTCCATTTTGCATCTCCTGCAAGCCCGATAGACTATCTTAAGCTTCCCATTCAGACCCTTAAAGTAGGATCTCTCGGCACTCACAAGACATTGGGCTTAGCCAAGGAAAAAAGAGCCAGATTTCTACTTGCTTCTACCTCGGAGTGCTACGGAGATCCATTGGAGCATCCACAGTCGGAGGATTACTGGGGGAATGTCAATCCTATTGGCCCGCGCGGGGTATACGATGAGGCAAAAAGGTTTGCAGAAGCACTGACAATGGCTTATCACAGGTACCATGGCATTGACACAAGAATTGTAAGAATATTTAATACTTATGGTTCAAGGATGAGGGCGGATGATGGACGAGCACTTCCCACGTTCATGGTGCAGGCGCTAAAGGGGGAAGACCTGACCGTCTTCGGTGACGGCAGTCAGACCCGCAGTTTCTGCTACGTTGACGATTTGGTTGAGGGAATTTACAGACTTCTTTATTCTGATTATGTTAGTCCGGTCAATATCGGCAATCCCCGTGAAATAACAATACTGGAATTTGCAAGGAAGCTGATCGATACATGCAAATCAAAAAGTAAGATTATCTTCAGCGATCTTCCAGTAGATGATCCGAAAGTAAGAAGGCCTGACATTGCCAGGGCGAAGAGCTTACTCGGATGGGAACCGAAAATACAGCTTGAGGAAGGTTTGAAACTGGTTTTAGAATATTTCAAAGGGAAAAAGGTATGATACTAATTACAGGCGGAGCGGGCTATATTGGCTCCCATGTGGTCAAACTTCTCGGAGAAAAAAGTTATGATACAATAATATACGACAACCTTTCCAGGGGTCATAGTGATATGGTTTTATCCGGCGAATTTATCAGGGGAGACCTGTCGGACAAGGATATGTTAATAAAGACCTTTAAAAATTATGATATAGAAGCGGTAATCCATTTTGCAGCGTATAGTCTTGTTGGTGAATCCGAGATTGATCCACACAGTTATTATAGAAATAATGTTGCCAACGGCATAAATCTTCTTGGGGCGATGTTGGATGCCGGGGTCAAAAAAATCGTATTCTCTTCCAGTGCGGCGGTGTACGGAGAACCGATAAGAGTGCCGATTGCAGAAGAGCATCCGACTGTTCCGACGAACGTGTACGGAAACACAAAGCTTATTTTTGAAAATATTTTAAAAAAGTATCATTCAACCTATGGTCTTAACTTTGTTTCACTGCGATACTTCAATGCTGCGGGAGCTGATCCCGAAGGCATAATCGGTGAAGACCACTCACCCGAGACTCATTTGATACCTCTTATCCTTGATGCAGTCCTGGGAAGAAAAAATAATATAACGATTTTCGGGACTGATTATGATACACCAGATGGGACATGTATCAGGGACTATATACATGTAAATGACCTGGCAGAAGCTCATATCCTCGCCCTGAGGCAATTAAAAGACAGTTCAACAGAAGCCATCTATAATCTCGGAAACGGAGAGGGTTTTTCGGTGAAAGAAGTTATAGGAGCGGTTAACAGGGTTACCGGAACGAAAGTTTCTGTTGTAGAAGGTGATAGAAGAGAGGGAGATCCCGCCCGGTTGGTGGCAAGTTCCGAAAAAATAATAAAGGAATTGGGGTGGAAACCGGCGTTTGCTGATCTGAATGTAATTATTGAAACAGCATGGAAGTGGCATAGTAAGAGGTTCGAGAATAAATGGTAAAGAAACTTGTGAGTAAAAAAAGATTGCTTGAAATAATTGATAAATTTTCCAGATCAAAGGTTCTTGTGGTTGGAGATTTAATGGTTGACCAGTTTATCTGGGGAAGGGTTTCCCGTATATCTCCTGAGGCACCGGTTCCCGTCGTTGAGGTTACCTCGGAAAATTTTCTCCTTGGTGGCTCGGCCAATGTTATGAATAATATATTTTCCGTAGGAGGGAAGGTCAACGTAACAGGTATTATAGGCTCCGATGATATGGGGGATTTATTGATACGCAATTTCGAAGAGATGAATATTGATACGACTGGTGTCATAGTGGAACAGAGTCGTCCCACCACTGTAAAAACAAGAATTATAGCACAGAGCCAGCAGGTGGTAAGATTTGACAGGGAAAACAAGGATTCTGTAAGTTTGAGTAGCATTGAAAAGATGTTAGAATATATTGAAAGTATAAGGGATGACCTGGGTGCGGTTGTTATTTCAGATTACAGCAAAGGGATCATCTCGGAAAGACTGCTACAAGGAATCCGAGAGGTGACAGCCGGAAGGGATATTATCGTTTGTATTGACCCGAAACAGAATGATTTTTCCCTCTACCAGGGGTTTGATGTAATAACGCCCAATCATCATGAGGCCGGTCGTGCTCTCGGCATGGAGATTACCTGCGAGGATGATCTTATTAAAAACGGAGAATCTCTTCTCGAAAGGTTTGGTTTCAAAGCCGTTCTTATTACAAAGGGTGAGGAGGGGATGAGCCTTTTTGAAGATGGAGGAGGCATTACTCATATTCCAACTGTTGCCAGGGAGGTCTTTGATGTGACCGGTGCGGGGGATACGGTAATAGGTGTCTTTGCTCTCTGTATGGCTGCCGGGGCAACATTTAAAGAGGCCGCAGTGCTTGCAAATCACGCTGCCGGGATTGTGGTGGGTAAGGTGGGAACTGCTACTGTTTCACAGGAAGAACTCAGAAAAATGTTATGAGCAAGCTTAAGAGTCCGGAGCCGGCAAAGCTGATATCGAGTATGTTTTCTACAGACAGAGAGCTGCTGGGGGAGATACTGGGAGAGCTGTCGGAAAAATATGGAAGAACTGACTTTATAAGTGAGTTTATACTTTTTGACTATACCGACTATTATACGAAGGAGATGGGGCAATCCCTGGTCAGGAGATTCGTTTCGTTTGAAAATCTGGTAAGACCTGAATCCCTGCCGGGAATCAAGATTTTTACCAACAGTCTTGAAGAGAAATATTCGAGCAACGATAAAAGGAGAACAAATATAGATCCGGGCTATATATCCAAGCATAATTTGATACTCGCAACAGGGAAGAATTATGCTCACCGCCCCTATCTGGGGAATGGCATATATGCCGATTTGACGTTGATTTACAGGAATAAAACCTTTCAGCCGCTCGAATGGACTTACCCCGATTACGCTGAAAAAAACATCATGGAAATGTTCAACAGGATAAGGGAAAAATATCTTGCTCAATTGAAACTGGAAAGATGAACTAACAGGAGAAAAAATTTAAATGATAAGAAGTATGACTGGCTACGGCAGGGCGGAATCCGCTCTGGAAGGTAAAAAACTGGTTGTTGAGATAAGGTCTCTCAACCATCGTAATATGGAGATATTGTTTCGTCTTCCGGGTATACTTTTCCCATTGGAGGTGGAGATAAAAAAGAAGATAAGTGAAAAATTGTTCAGGGGACGGGTCGAGGTGAATGTTCAGCTCAATTCCAGTGGTTTGAACCTGGAATATGAAGGAAAGTTTGAGCTGAATCTTCCTCTCATTCGTAATTACCATTCTTTGTTAATTGATTTAAAAGAAGAGCTCGGACTTAAAGGAGAAATATCTTTGGATATGATTACCGGGCTTAAGGGTGGCATTGTTCCTTCAGAAATCGAAATGGATATGGAGGCCGTCTGGGAAGAACTTGAGAAAACTCTTAATCATTCTATTGAAGCACTTATTGAAATGAGAGGGAAGGAAGGGGAAGCCATTTACAGAGATTTTCTGTCACGGCTTGACACTGTCAAGAAAAGTATCAGTTCTGTAAAATTAAGGACACCCATGGTTCTGCTCGAGTATAAAAAGAGACTTTCAGACAGGGTGAAGGAATTAACAGATGGTATGGAAATTGACGAGACAAGGTTGTGTCAAGAAGTTGCAATAATGGCTGAAAAGAGTGACATTACTGAGGAAGTTGTGCGTTTTGAAAGTCATATCGGTCAATTCTATGAAATGCTGGAGAGTAGTGGTGCTGTGGGAAGAAAAATAGATTTTCTGCTCCAAGAGATGAACAGAGAAGTAAATACCATAGGGTCCAAGAGCCCTGATGCAGAAATATCTTATAATGTAATAGAAATCAAAAACGAAATTTCCAGATTAAGAGAACAGACAATGAATATTGAATGAAATAACCGCTATCGGCTAAAACCGACAGCTTGAGGCACAGAGGCACATAGTTACAAAGGCACAAAGAAATATTGCTGGGTGGCATGGACAAACTTGTTTGTCCGTGTAATGGGACAATAAAAGTAAGCGGTCAGTGTTCTGTAGAATAGAGATTGGGAAGTATGATTCTGAGAGGCGAATCAAGATTTTTTCGGTAACGATTCAAATCGCAGCAAAACGACCGCAAATCCAACTGTTTGAGCTCGAAGAGCGAGTTTTGGATTTGTAGTGGAGCGAGATTTAGAATTGTCGAAAAAATGTTTTGAGCAGCGAAGAATTATACTTTCAAGACACTCTAACATAAAGGAACGGCCGGGAATGAATAAGCTTAAAAGGAAATTGTTAAAAAAAGATTATGTAAGATTAGTTGAGATATTTAATGAGTTGGGTATAGAAAAAAGAAGATTGGGAAATAAAGGTGAAGATACCTCAAAAATCGAAAACGACCTTGAAGATGCATACAGTAAACTCATTAAAATAAAGAGGAAACTTGATCCGTCAGCGAGAATAAGGCAAAACTATTTTAAAATAAGTAACCAATTAAAAGCAGTATACTTTTAACTGTTAGATATCTTCAGTGCAAACTTTTCGGATTTATTATGGAACTTTTGACGAAAACATCAGGATTGTTTATTGTAGTTTCTGCTCCTTCCGGTGCAGGTAAGACTTCAATCTGCAAAGAAGTTTTGAAAATGTTGCCGAATATGCGGTTTTCAGTATCTTACACCACCAGACCTCCTCGCCCTAAGGAAGAGGATGGCAAAGATTATTACTTTATTTCCGATTTTGAGTTCAAGAAGCGGATAGCAGAAGGGGAATTTGCTGAGTGGGCCGAAAACTACGGGTACATGTACGGGACATCCGGAAAAACAATGAAAGATTTTTTAGAAAAGGGATATGATCTCATATTGGACGTCGATCCACGAGGTGCAAGGGAATTGAAGGAAAATTACCCCGGGGGTATCTTTGTGTTTGTTCTTCCCCCTTCAATTGATGTCTTGAAGGAAAGGTTGGAAAAGAGAGGGTCTGAAAAAGATGATATAATGAGTACCCGTTTGAAAAAAGCAATGGATGAAATAAAAGAAATTGTCTGGTATGATTATATTGTTATTAATGACAGCCTAAAATCCGCCATTGATAATTTAAGGTCAATATATGTGGCGGAAAAGAGCAGAAGGGAACGATTGACAGAAGTAATAAAAGATTTCTTATAACTACTCAGGTATGAGTAGTTATAAGGCATAAAGCGCCAAAGGCACAGAGGCACAAAGAGATATTGTTGGGTGGTATGGACAAACTTGTTTGTCCGTGTTGACGTAGCACAGAGCTTTGGCCTGCTGTTCAACAAATTTCTCTGTTCCCCTCTTTACTAAAGAGGGTTGAAGGGGACTTCGGATAACTAAAATATTACGAAACTTTAAACCCTTAGCTCAAAACCCGAAACTTATTTATTGGAGGTAGTAAATATGGCAAGAATTACCGTTGAAGATGCATTGCAAAAAACAAAAAATAGATTTGCCCTCGTGCTGCTGGCAGCCAAAAGGGCAAAACAGTTGCTTAAAGGTTCTAAGCCTCTTTGTGACATTAGGGGCAACAGGGAAATAGTGGGTGCCCTCAGGGAGATTGCTGCCGGAAAGGTCATGTTGGCGCATCCTGAATTTATTGACAGGAAGAAAGTAGAAGTGAAACCGCCCGAAAATGAAAAACAGATTGAACAATAATGCGAGGGAAAGGTTAATATTCGCTCTTGATATTGGAGAGGACATTAACAGGGCATTGGAATGGGTTGAACTCCTTAAAGATCATGTGGGAGTATTTAAGGTCGGCAAAGAGTCCTACACCCGTTTCGGTCCGGAACTTGTTTTAAAGATACAGGAGATGGGAGGAAAGGTTTTTCTCGACCTGAAGTTTCATGACATTCCGAACACCGTTGCCAGAGCTGCCGAGGCAGCGGTGAAACTGGGTGTTTCCATGTTTAACCTGCATGCACTCGGTGGAAAAAAGATGATGGAGGAAACGGTCATTGCAGTTGAGAAAATGGTGGAGAAGTCCGGTGCTTCCATGCCATGTATCCTTGCTGTAACCGTTTTAACCAGTCTGAACGATGACGATCTTGAGATGTTAGGGTTCAGCGAGACGGCAGAAGAGATTGTTCCAAACCTGGCAAGAATTGCCCGTGATGCCGGTGTTTCCGGGGTTGTAGCGTCTGCCCGTGATGTAGTTTCTATAAGAAAGATATGCGGAGAAGATTTCATAATAGTGACGCCCGGTATCAGGGGAAGTATGAAGGTAGCGGGGGACGATCAGAAGAGAATATTAACTCCCGGAGAAGCCATAAGAAGGGGGGCCGATTTTATTGTCGTTGGGAGACCGATACTAATGTCAGACGATCCTGTAAGTGCGGCTGACGAAATCTGTAAAGAGATTTCCGAGGGGCTTGAACAAGTCAGGGGTCAGAGGTCAGGGGTCAGGAGTCAGAACAAGTGATGTGCCCTGTCTTCTATCGGGTGGCATGGACAAACTTGTTTGTCCGTGTGGTGTAATGCGGGGCGCTGTCCTTGTACGAGCAATGGCTCAGATTAACAGAAAGAGATGTCATGCAGGTTATCTATGGTGTTAAGCCCGTTATGGAGGCCCTCCGAAGTGATAGCGGTAAGATAAAAAAGATAGTGGTAGCCAGCGGCAGAAGTGAAAAAAATGTTCGGGATATTTTAAAACTGGCGGAACAGAATCAGATAGAAATAGAGTTTCAAGAGAAGAAATATTTAGAAAGACTTGCCTTGGGAAGTTTTCACCAGGGCATCGTCTGTTTATCTGAAGAATATTCTTACGCCAGCGTAGATAAGATTATTAACAATTGTTGTGAGTCATTAAAAGGAAGTTTAATTCTTATTCTTGACGGCATTACCGATCCACAGAACTTTGGTTCACTGATAAGAACGGCTCATTGTTGTGGGGTTAATGGCATCGTTATTCCAGAAAATCGTGCAGCATCAGTTACTCCGACCGTCATGAAGGTGTCCGCAGGGGCTGCTCATCATATTCCGATTACCAAGGTTGTAAATATATCGAATACTATTGATTGGCTGAAGGAAAAAGGATTCTGGATATATGGTGCCGATGCAAAACTTGGCCGGGACGTTCATTCTTTTGATTATGATGGTTATATTGCCCTTGTTATGGGAAGCGAAGAGAAAGGAATCAGACCACTTGTCAGGAGAAAATGTGATTTTTTTGTCTCCGTACCGATTTCAGGGAAAGTTGATTCCCTTAATGTATCAGTTGCAGCAGGGATTATACTCTACGAAATGAGTCGTAAGAGGTTTATAAGAAAGAAGTGACTAAAATGCCTAAAGTGAACTAAAGTGCCTAAAGTTAAGGATTTTAATCAGTTCAACTTTAGCTCACTTTAGGCACTTCAAACTTTAGACACTTAAATTTGAGGATTGAGTATGCCGATATATTTATGGGAAGCGCATACAAGAAAAGGGGAGTTGAAAAAAGGCGAATCAGAAGTTGCTGATGAGTCTGCTATCAGGACACAGCTTCGCCGACAGGGTCTTAGGCCCGGCCGTATAAAGAAAAAGCCTAAGGATTTGCTTGAAAGTATTCCTTTTCTTCGGCCTAAAGTTAAAGAAAAGGATGTTGTGGTATTCTCTCGCCAATTCTCTACGATGATCGATGCCGGTCTTCCTCTTATTCAGTGTTTAGAAATACTCGGCTCCCAGGAGCCGAACAAGACCTTCGCTAAAATTATCATGTCGGTAAAGGCAGATATAGAGGGTGGGTCGACACTTACCGATGCACTGAAAGAACACCCCAAGATATTTGATGAGCTCTTTGTAAATCTGACTGCCGCAGGGGAAGCCGGTGGAATCCTCGATGTTGTCCTTGCTCGCCTTTCAGCCTATATGGAAAAGGCAATGAAGTTGAAAAGTAAGGTTAAGGGGGCGATGACCTACCCCGCCAGCGTCCTTGTGATTTCGATCGGAGTTGTCACGTTACTTCTTCTTAAAGTGATTCCTGTCTTTCAGGAGATGTTTACAAGTATGGGAGGTGCTTTGCCTGGGCCTACCCAATTCCTTATTAACATGAGTGGATTTGTGCAGCATTATATCCTGCATATGATAGGTGTAGTGGTCGTCGCAGTATTTGCCTTCAGGAGATATTACCGTACTGAACAGGGAAGGCTTGTCGTCGATCATATGGTACTGAAGGCACCAGTTTTCGGTCCATTATTGAAAAAGGTGGCTGTGGCAAAATTTAGCAGGACACTTGCTACCATGATAAGTAGTGGTGTCCCGATCCTCGAAGGACTCGATATTGTGAGTAAAACGTCCGGAAACAAGGTAGTAGAAAATGCATTAATAGAAACGAGAAAAAGTATAAGTGAAGGCAAGACAATAGCCGAACCATTGAGGGATACTAACGTATTTCCTTCCATGGTGGTTCAGATGATAGCGGTGGGTGAAGCTACCGGAGCTCTTGACACAATGCTTCTAAAAATTGCAGATTTCTATGATGATGAGGTAGATGCTGCGGTTGACGCAATGACCTCGCTGCTTGAACCGTTTATGATGGTTTTCTTGGGTGGAGTTGTTGGGGGAATGATAATTGCCATGTATCTTCCAATTTTCCAGATGGCTTCGGTAGTTGGCTAAATAAAGAATGGTCGGGATGGCGAGATTCGAACTCGCGACTCCTGCGTCCCGAACGCAGTGCCCTACCAGGCTGGGCCACATCCCGACTCAGATTGGACGATATATAATCTCTTGACAAAAGTCCACAATTTTTTGCCGTGTCTGAACTCAACAGCGAGTACATTCCCCGCGACTTATTGCGGGGAGGTTCAATTGTTGTTTTTGATTTAAAGTAGTGGTAGAATAAA
>JAUSPI010000240.1 GCA_030655775.1 Syntrophales bacterium | reverse complement strand
GACGGTCGAAAAGATTGCAGTTCAACTGGATCATGATGGTCAGGATATTCTGTGGTACCTGTGGGATAAACGCCATGCCAAAATAGACCGGCTGGCCGAACTGATAGATGCCCCGAATCATATGCATATGCTTATGAATATAAGGGAAACGATTAACCCTGTTGCTGAAAAAGTCATCGGATGTCCGATACTTTCCTTCGAGAGGTCAAAGGTTGATCCGGAGACGGGAGAGGCAGTTTTGTTTAGCTGGTGGTTGTTGGGAAAACATGATAAATGGATACAGAGTGATGACCGCCTGCTGGACATATTCGATGAAGATTCCTGCATACAGGTCGTTATGGAAGTAAAAGGAATAGAGGAGCCTGATTTAAGGCTGGATGTTGAAAAAAATCAGATTACTGTAAGGTCTGTAAAAACCGGTTCTACATGGAAGGAAATCATTGATTTGCCTTCTGAAATAGACCCTGACAGCCATGAAATGTACCTGAAAAACAATCTGCTGGAGATCAAATTGTCTAAGAGTGAGAAGTGAGCAGTGAACATTACCGCAACCGTCATTCCCGCGAACGCGGGAATCCAGAATTGATAACCTTGTCCTCGACCTGATCGGGGACCAGAATGATGATGGAAAAACAATTTTATGTCTACATACTGGCAAGTAAGCGGAATGGAACGCTTTATTTGGGTGTAACTTCTGATATCGTTAAAAGAGTATGGCAGCACAAGAACGGTTTTGCTGAAGGTTTTACAAATAAATATGGAATTAAAAGGCTCGTTTATTACGAAATCCATGAAGATGCTGAAAATGCTATCAAAAGGGAAAAACAGCTCAAAAAATGGAGAAGAGCATGGAAAGTAGAACTGATAGAAGAGAAAAATTCCGAATGGCGGGACTTGTATGCAGATATATGTCAATAGACTGGATTCCCGCATTCGCGGGAATGACGTTATACGTTCGCGGGAATGACAGACTTTTTACTAATGCATAAATAATTAATTCCCCCTCGGAGTTCAATAATGCTCTCTTGCCATGTGCCTGAATATTTTCACAACAGAGATTTACGATTAATTCTTTTCGGTGGAAAAGGCGGCGTTGGTAAGACTACCATGGCGGCAAGCGCTGCGCTTCACCTGGCACAATCTAATCCCGATGAAAAAAAAGTCCTGATAGTATCTACCGATCCTGCCCACTCCCTGTCAGACAGTTTTGGAATAGAGATTGGTGATCGCGTGACGCCTGTTTCAGTGGTCAGTGGTCAGGGATCAGGGGTCAGTGATGAGTGGTCAGTGGTCAGTGGCCGATCCGCAATCAGCAATCCGCAATCCGCAATCAGTAATCTATACGCCCGTGAGATGGATGCGTCCAGACTGGCGGGTGAATTCAAAGCAAAGAATGAAGCTGTCATCAAAAAGTTAGCGGACAGGGGAACCTATTTCGACCAGCAGGATATTGCGGAAATTTTCGATCTTTCACTTCCCGGCATGGATGAGGTTATGGCAATCATTGAAATGGCCAATCTCATACAGGATGGAACCTATGATATTTTGATAGTGGATACCGCCCCTACAGGGCACACCGTCCGAATGCTTAACCTGCCCGCACAGATGCAGAAGTGGATTGAGGTCATGGACCTCATGCAGCACAAACACCGCTACATGTTCGTACATTTTACGGGGAAAAGTTACGTTAAAGATGAGTGTGACATTTTCCTGGATAATCTCTCCTCGGACATCGACAGAGTTAAAAGGCTGCTCTCGAACATTGAGACGACCCGCTTTGTACCGGTGACCATTCCTGAGCCCATGAGTGTCTACGAAACTGAAAGAATGCTCATATCGCTCGAAAAGATCAATGTCCCGGTGAAGGAGATAATAGTCAACCGCGTGATGGAGAGTGAAGACTGTGAATTTTGCAGGTTGAAAAAGGAGGATCAAAAGAAGCCTCTGGCTGAAATCAAAGATAAATTTTCCCGATATAACTTGATAAAAGTTCCCCTGTTCCCCGTGGAAATCCGGGGGGTCGCTGAATTGAAGAAGCTGACGGACTATTTATCAGGCAAAGCCAGCCCTATTGAATTTAAAAAAGCGAACCCGCAGGATGAGGAACACGGGGCATATTTAAATCTCGATCCCGATCTTGAATTTGTCCTCTTTGGCGGTAAGGGTGGAGTCGGCAAAACAACACTGGCTTCTGCTGCGGCTCTATATATAGCCGGAAAATATCCGGGAAAACGCATTCTTATTTTCTCAACCGACCCGGCCCATTCTCTTTCGGACAGCTTTGGAATAGAAATTGGTGATAATGTGACGCCTATTCCTTTAAGGGCAGTGGGCAGTGAGCAGGGGGCAGTTGTCGGTGGTCAGTTGTCAGTGTACAGTGATCAGTGGTCAGGGGAAGCAGCGAAGGCGATGAAGCGAATTCCTAATTCGGAATTAATGGGAAAACATTCCGCAATCCGCATTCCGCAATCCGCACTCCATACAAATCTTTTTGGCCTTGAAATGAATGCCGATAAGTTGTTCGAAGATTTCAAAAAGAATTTCAGAGATGAGATAGAGGATGTGTTCGATAGATTCCTGGGCAGCAGGGTTGATATTAAATTCGACCGTGAGGTCATGACGGAGCTCTTTACCCTTGCACCTCCGGGACTGGACGAGATTATGGCCATTGACACTATCATGGACATGAGAAAGGAAAAAAAGTTTGATCTCTTCATCCTTGATACATCGCCTACCGGCCACCTGCTTCGTTTTTTGGAACTTCCCGATATGGTAAGGGAGTGGTTGAGAGCGTTTTTCAGGCTGCTCTTAAAATATAAGGGGGTTGTCAGGCTGGCAAAGGCCGCCGAAAATGCCCTGTCCATGTCCAGAAATGTCAGAAGGATTCAGGAAACCCTAACGGATCCGGAGAAAACCGATTTCATCGGAGTTACCATCCCCGAGGCCATGGGCGTCCTCGAATTGGAACGTCTCATTGATGCTCTCGATGATTCCGGGATTTCCTGTAACAACATCGCAATAAATATGGTTATCCCGCAGATGGATTGCGGGTTTTGTTCCTTAAAGAGGGAAGAGCAACAGAGGCATATAAAAAAGATTCGTTCAAGTTATCCTGACCGTACCATTATAAAAATACCCTTGTTTTCCCATGAGATACGGGGAGTAGATAGCTTGAGCAAGATTGGCAAAACCATGTTTTTTTAAAGACCGCATTTTTGATGGTCTCGTAAAAAGTCTTTTTTTGTCACCCAAAATCATGTCCTGAACTTGTTTCAGGATCATTCAGGGTCTCTAACTTACTGAGATAATTAGATGATGAAACAAG
>JAUSPI010000239.1 GCA_030655775.1 Syntrophales bacterium | reverse complement strand
AAAGAAACCCGGTACGCTAAGATCAACCTTGTCCCCGTCCCCTTCATTTCGATAAGGGATCAGCTTTCTGACGACATGCTCGAAGAACCGAAAGACCCAGCTACCCTTATGCTCTCACTCATCAGAGAAGAACCATATCATTTAACGATAGACCTGCCGTCCGGTAAAGTCGCATTCAAAAACCTTGAGTTTGACATGATGCCGGCAAGGCTTGCGCTTTACGCCTTCTTTGCCCTGCGTAAGAAGGATTGCAAAAAGGATTTAAATACTTGCCGCCACTGCACAGAATGCTTCCTTGATATTAACCAGATTTATGACCGGCAGGAACAGATTGTAGAGCTTTACAAAAAGATATCCGGCAGGAGGACGCCGGCTGAAATGAGCGATTCGGGAATACTCAATTTGAACGCTGAAAATTTCAATTCCTATAAAGCCAAGATCCGCAAAGATATTGAAACAGGATTCGGCCTTTATGCCATACATGATCTGGCCATTGAGTCCACCGGCAAAAGGCCCGACACGAAATATGGGATAAAGATCGACAGGGATAAGATCAGAGTCATCTTCTAATGCAGATGCATTTGGTCATTGCGAGCCCGAAGGGCGCGGCAATCTCAATGTTTTTATTGTCACTATTTTATGTATATACATATCTACACTTGACATAGGTAATATGTCCTCATATACTGGTCGTAATAAACCAGAATAAGGGGAGGTTTTCTCATGAAGACGGTAAATGCGCTTAAGATTAGAAACAACCTGGGAGAGGTTTTGGAAATGCTTGCGAGAACTTCCGAACCCATTCTGATAAGCAAAGGAAAGGAAATCAAAGCCGTGCTCATTACACCGGAACAATTCAAAAAAAGATTTTTGGACTATCAGGCGGAGGAACAGAAAAAACAACTGCTTGAAATCATCGAAGGCATGAAGGCCGACAGTCTTGAGGTAAAAAACAGTGTTCAGGTGCTTCGGGAATTGCGGGGTTATGGAAAATGATCTGGATTGTCGATGCTTCCGTAGCTGTTCGCTGGTTTCTGGAAAATGAAAGTCACCCTCATGCCGATGCCGTTCTTCGGAGCTTGATTGATAATCCTGAACATTTTGCCGTTCCGGAATTGTTTTGTTTTGAGGTATATGCGGTATTGTGCCGCGTTCATCCGAAGGGCCACGATGTCTTCATCAAGGCCATGCTCCCAATTTTAAACGGCGGGATTTTCAGGCAGCCCATGACTGAAAACCTGGCCAATCAGGCCACCCGCTTTGTGAAAAAAGGGCTGACCGGATACGATGCCTGTTATGCTTCTCTGGCGAAGGAAATGAAGGGGATATGGCTTACCTTTGACGAAAAGGCACATAAATGTCTGACTAAAGAACGAATTTCACATCTCCTGACGAAGGGTATGCCGAAGAACTGGCCTTAAACGGCAACGTTGCAATGCTTGAGTAAAGGATAAGCATTTAATACTATAACCAAAATGACCAGAAGGAGAATCTATTATGGATGAAACTGTTCTCAAGATAGCTATCGCGGGATTCATGCATGATATAGGGAAGTTTGCTGAGAAAGATGTATGGAACATTCCTGAGCAGTTCTTGCTAAACAATGCCGATCTGTATCAACCGCATTATCAGGGAAGGTATACCCATAAACATGCTGTTTGTACTGCTGCGTTCATCGATCATTTCGAAAAGTTACTACCCAGAAAATTTAATAAGGCAAACTGGGGTTTGGAAGACAGCTTTATTAATCTGGCTGCCGGCCACCATAAACCCGAAACGCCTTTGCAGTGGATCGTCGCAATGGCCGACCGAATAAGCAGTGGTTGGGACAGAGACAGCTTTGATAAAGAGTACAACCATGCAGTGGCATGGCAGGATTATAGAAAGACGCGCCTTCTGCCTATTTTTGAACGCCTTATGCGTGAAGAAAAAAGTGAACCGGAAACCTCGTATAAATATTCTTATTGTTATCCTTTGAAGGAGATATCGCCGAAGAACATTTACCCGGATACAATAGATCATGTTTGTCCGGAAGACAATCAAACAGCCATTGCAGAGTACAAGAACTTATTTGAAGAGTTTGTTTATGCCCTCGAAAATCTTCTTCATAAGGAAGAAAACCTTGAACTGTGGTTTGAACACTTTGACAGCCTTATGATGGTTTTTACCTCCTCCATACCTGCGGCAAGGGCAGGCTATGTGATACCGGATGTATCTCTCTATGACCATTCCAAGATAACCGCGGCGCTTGCTGTTGCCATCTACCTTTATCATCAGAATACAGACAGCATGACGGTTGATGCGATCAAAGATTATGACGTTAAGAAGTTTCTGCTCATCAGTGGAGATTTTTACGGCATTCAGAATTTTATTTTCAGCGATAGTGGTGAGGCGGGGAAACACCGTGCCAAGATACTCCGGGGACGTTCATTCGCCGTCTCCCTCTTTTCGGAACTGGCTGCGGACATGCTCTGCCGGGAGATCGGCATCCCATCGTCTTCACTGCTGCTCAATGCGGCGGGAAAATTTACGATAATTGCGCCCAACACAGAAGCGGCGAAAGAGACAGTGGCTGATGTGGCAGAGTGTGTGAACAATTGGTTGATGAAGATCTCATATGGGGAAAATGCGATCGGGATGACATTCGTGGATGCCTCCCCCCAAGACTTTGTGAAAGGCAGGTTTGCTGATCTCTGGGAAAAGCTCAATGAAAGAATGGAAAGGAAGAAGTTTCAAAAGATCGATATGGATAAATTTGGAGGGACAGTTGATGGCTATCTCGACAGCTTTTACAATGACCTGACGCATCCACTCTGTCCTTTCTGTGGCAAGAGACCCTCCAGTCCCGAGGTAGAAGGTTCAGCGCTTGTTGGAGAGGCGGCATCTGCCTGCAATGTCTGCAGAGATCACATATTTCTGGGGAAGAACATCGTTAAAGAGAAGAAGATAGCAATAACCTCGTGTGATGCGGATATAAAAGGAGATAAACTGCTTGAGCCGATCTTTGGTAATTATCAAGTTGCCTTTGTTGGTGGCGGCATGAAGGAGATGGCCAGGAGTGGCCAACTTCTGAAATACTGGGATATTTCCATAGACCCTCAAGGAACGGTATCTAAAGAGGTGACGGCCAAATTTATCAATTGCTATGTCCCGGTTTACAGTGAGGAAGACTTCAATGACGATAGATTGTTTGAAGGCAGGAAAAGTGGTGAGAAAAAGGAAGAACGCATTGATCAAATGAAGAAAGATGTTGTTAAGAGTTTTGAACACATAGCAAACAAAGCACTGAATTCTAAAGAAAATGGCGGAGGATATTGCGGCATCGAGGCACTGGGAATCCTGAAAGCGGATGTGGATCAACTGGGGCTTTTAATGTCCTGCGGTTTGAAGAAGGAACAATTTACAATCTCCAGGCTTGCGACCGTGAGCAGGCAGTTGAATTTCTACTTTGCAGTATATCTTCCACATCTCTTAAAGACAAATCAGCGTTTCATGGACATCTATACGGTCTTTGCCGGTGGCGACGACCTTTTTCTGATCGGGCCGTGGAATCGTATTATTGAATTAGTCAGTTTCTTGCGTGAATCCTTTGCGGATTATGTCTGTCATAATGATGAAATTCACTTTTCGGCGGGCATAAGCCTGCATAAACCGCACACGCCGTTAGATAAGCTCTCTGGTACTGCAGAGGCTGCAATTAAAGAATCGAAAAACAAGGGAAGAAACAGAATAACCCTTTTTTCTGAAACGGTAGATTGGAATGAATTTGCGCAATTAATGAAAATCAAAGATACCCTGCAGCTATGGCGTGACGAGAAGCGGGTTACAAATTCCATGATATACCGTCTTAATGATTTCATCAGGATGTCCGAATCGGAGAAACAGCTTTTAGAAGGTGAAGGCGATATATATCTCGAAGACATGGAATGCCTGAAATGGCATGCTCTGTTCAGTTATACAACAGGGCGAAATGTGGGGAAAGGATTAAAAGGAGAGGAAAAGGATGAAATGATACGTCAGTTCTCAAAGGTGGCGGTATGGCTTGGGGAGTATGGAGGCAAGCTGAAAATAGCCCTTTGGGATGTCATATATAACTACAGATAGGGAGGAGTAAAGATGATCAGCTTTTATAAGGATAAAGATAAATGTATTCTGGAGCCAAAGTTGTTTTCTGATACCGCAATGAACTGGGCGAAAAAAATTAATGACAGCGGCGGCAAGGATGCAAACAAGCGATCTCAGTTGAGGAAGTTTTTTGACGAAGTCATTCGTCTCAACTCTTTGGCTAAAAGCAACCCAGAGGACTGGGAAAACATTCTGCCCTATATCAATATGCTGATTGCAAAAGCTGCTTACGCGGAAGGCAGAAGAAAAGTGTCACAAGATTTTGTGGATTTGATGAAAAGTTGCATAAATCAGATTCATAAAGACAAGGACTTGGATGTCTTTGCCAATTTCTTTGAAGCATTTATGGGATTTTACAGAAAATATGGAGAAAATTAGGGGGAGGGAATCAATATGCAACTGATAGATATTAAGGAAATCAAAGGAAAGATAGTATTAAAAAGCGGACTTCATATTGGTGCCGGTGATACGGAGATGCATATAGGCGGAATTGACAACACCGTTGTCAGACATCCTCACACACAAGAACCTTATATCCCCGGTTCTTCCATCAAAGGCAAAGTGAGATCGCTTTTGGAAATGAAAAGTGGCGTAATGTACAGAACTGGTGGGGCACCATTGCAGGCAAAGCACTTAGACTTAGAAGGTTTAGAAGATGAACAGCGAATAGAATGCCTTAAAATTATAAAACTGTTCGGTTCAAGCGGAGCGGATGCTGAAAAAATAGCGAAATTTGCCGGTCCCACAAGGGTGTCATTTGCCGATTGTTTCATGAGCGAAGAATCGCGGGAAAGAGTCCGGGAAGAAAGGCTTACCCTGTTTGAGATAAAATCTGAGACTGCGATAGACCGCATCAGCGGTACTGCCAAGTCAGGCTCTCTTAGATTTGTTGAAAGAGTTCCGGCAGACATAAAATTTGACTTTGCCGTCGGTCTTAAAATGCTGGGTGAAGAGGACAAAGAGCTTTTCGACTATCTTCTGCTTGGTCTGAAGCTTCTGGAAATGGACGCTCTCGGGGGAAGCGGAAGCCGTGGGTATGGAAAAATAGAGTTTGTTTTTGAGAATGAGGATGTAGAGAAGAAATTTAAGAACATTAAACCATTTTCATAATGGAGGAAAAGCATATTGAAGCTCTATGAAATAATTATTAAGCCTTTATCCGCTTTCGGAACGCCGCTAAAGGGCGATACCCTCTTTGGACATTTCTGCTGGCAGGCAGCATACGATCCCTCCCTGCTCAATGGTGGGCTTGATAAATGGATTGCCTGTTATCAAGAAAAGCCTTTTGCCGTGTTCTCTTCCGCCTGGCCAAAATTTGATGACGATGGGAAATTCTTTTATGCTTTCAAAAGGCCGGATCTGCCCCTGTCGCTTCTTTTTGCACCATCGGCAGGCGATGATAAGAGGAAGACGTTTGAAGGACGTAAAGAAAACAAGAAAAAGAAGTGGATGAAAGTAAAAGAGGGTTTGCTTTTAGACTTTAAATCCGTGGAATATTTGACAGATAAGGAACTTATGGAAAAGGTGCGCAATCAGGCCACCGATGACACGAAAAGAATTATGCGTGGGGAAAAATACTTTTGTTCAGAATTTACCCGGCAGCACAATACGATCAATCGTATGACCATGACAACCGGAGAGGGAATGTTTGCTCCTTTTACCGAAACATCATTTTTCTATTATCCGGAGACAGAACTGGCGGTTTTTGCCCTGATAGATGAGGAGGCCACGGACATTGGGCGAATCTGTGCCGCTATGGAGAAAATCGGCAAATTTGGTTTCGGCAAAGATGCCTCAACGGGCTGTGGCAGATTTGACATTGGAGAAGATAGTGAACTGGAACTTCCTTCTGCTGATTCACCCAATGCCTGCTACATGCTGGCTCCGACCGTTCCTGAAGCGGGCCGGTTTTATGATCATTACTTTATACCGTTTGTCCGCTTCGGCAAACATGGTGATGTCCTTGCCACATCTGAAAACCCCTTCAAAAACCCTGTTGTTATGGCTGATGAAGGAGCCGTGTTTATGCCAAAAAGTGAGAATGTTTTCAAGAAACCATACATTGGCAGGGCTGTGCTAAACACCTCCAAAAGCATGAAGCAAACGGTTGTTCAGGGCTATGCCCCATATCTTCCATTCAGACTGGAGATGAAAATATGAAAGGACCGACTAAATTTTATATACAAACGATTTTACCAGTCCACATAGGCTGTGATGATGTGTATGAACCAACAGGTTTTGCCATAGATGAAGAGGCACAGCAAATGGTGGTGTTTGATCCCGTCTCTTTTATTTCTCAATTGGAAGACCCTGACAAGCAGGAGTTTTTAAATATCTGCGCAAAGGGAACCATTGCCTCAATTCTGGAAGTCTATAAATTCTTGCGGAATAGGCCGGTCAATGGACGGCCGGTTGATGTGTGTCATGGTTTTCTGGAACATTATCAGAAAACCCTTGACATTTCTTTGCATGATGAAAAGAAGATTAGGCAGGAATTGAACCGTTTTGAGATCCCGCGCACTGCCTTTCGCAGCGTTGACCAGCGACCTTACATCCCCGGTTCTGCCATCAAGGGGGCTCTTCGTACCGCATACCTGAACCTGATGGAGAACGAAAAAAAACTATCTGAAAAAGGAAAGGAACGCAATGCGGGAAAATTGGAACAACGGCTCATGGAGTACGACGGGATTCCCACAGATCCCTTCCGCATGGTCAAAGTCTCTGATTTCAAACCAGTAGGCGAAATAAGGACACGGATTATCTACGCGATCAATCTAAAGAAAAAACCGTCTGATCGTGATGCAAGGGGTGTTCCTCTGATATTTGAAGTTGTTCCGCCGGGCACTCTGTTTGAAGGCACAATAGCCGTGGAATCGCCTCCGCAGGGTTCCGGTATCCGAAAGCATATCTCGCTTGAAAACCTCTTCAAGAGTTCAACGTTGTTTTACATGAAGGAAAAAGAAAGGGAAAATAAGGAACTGAGGGGAATCGGTATTGAAGTTATTCCTGTCAGCGACCAGGCAAAAGATCGGGAAGTTAGTTCCCTGCTCAGATTGGGCAGGCATTCCGGAGCTGAATCGGTGACTGTTGAGGGACACCGTAGTATTAAGATTATGAAAAACCCAAAACCCCTCGATCACGCAACCACAATATGGTTGTCTTCAGAATCGCGCAACCCGGGGTCTAAAAATAGTCTCCAGCCTTTCGGCTGGGTTCAGTTAGGCAGGGTGACAAACGATCACTCGAAAGAGTCCGAGGTCAGGGAACAGGAATGGAAAGACAACGAAGCAAAGAAACAAAAGATACGTCATGAAGAAGCCGAAAAACAGCTTGGATTAAAGAAAAAGGTTGCTGAGAGGGCAAAAAAACAGGAGCTTGCAGAAGAAGAAAAACGAAAAGAAGAGGAAAGGAAAAAGGCGAAACTTGAGGCGGCATCGCCTGAAGAAAGAGACATTGCGGCGCTTGATGATCCAGGCATTACCGAACAACAGGTGATTGAAATATTTAATCGGATTGATACGTATTCAAAGGAAAACAAAAAGATTGCAGCTCTGCCTCTGAAAACATACTGGGAAACTCACGCAAAATGGAAAAAGAATGATTGTTCAAAAAAACAATGGGCAAAGGTACAAAAGATAAAAGCAATCCTCGGAGATGAATAAGGCAGGGAATTACATTGGGACCCTTTTATCTTCCTATTGCACTTTATTTTATAAGGATTTTTCATGAAAGCAGACGAAGGCGCAAGAAAACAGATTGAAATCTACCGTCGCATGTCAGGCTTAAAATCGCCTTTGAGATGTGGGAAATGGGCATCGAACAGGAGATAAACACCCTGCTAACCGATAAAGAGGTTGCCAATTTGACATGAATCCAATTACTCGTCTCATGATCATGTCCCTTGGCGGTTCACCAGCACCGCTGACAAAAAGTATTGAAGCCAGAAGACCGGAGAAAATTATCTTCCTGGCATCTCAGGATTCTGTTCTTCTCGCTGGTGATATTTTTAAACCGCTCAACTTCAAACCGAAAACGGAATTCGAGATCACCGAAGATCCGAATTTGATGTTTGAATGCTATAAGGCTGCCCGCCGGTGTGTAGATCGTGTGAGAAAAAAGAATGTCCCGCCAGAGGAGGTTATGGTGGACTATACCGGCGGCACTAAGGTGATGACCGCAGCGCTTATTCTGGCCACCGTTGGCTATCCATACAAGTTCAATTATGTGGGAGGTGACCGTCGTAATAAAGATGATGTTGGGACAGTGATGGATGGACATGAGAAGATGTTTCTTGAGATGAGCCCCTGGTCTATATTTGCTGAAGAGGAGCGCCGACAGGTGGTTACTCTTTTCAACCGCCGCCGGTTTTCTGCGGTTGTCGAAATAATTGATTTCTGTGACAGAGAACTGCCTCGTCAAATAAAGGATTATTTTCGCTTCGTTCGTCTGCTTGCTGAGGGTTTTATGTTCTGGGAGCAGTTTAATCACGAAGCCGCACTCAGACGTCTCGAAAGCGGGCTTGAGGCTCTGAAGGATTACCTCGGAGCTTATCCGAATCCTGATTTGGAGGCTTTTTCAAAGGGGGTTGGGAGTTGCAGGGACTTTCTCGATCAAATTGTTACCGACACAGATAGTTTAAAAAAGTTGGATGCAATTCTGGTCGATGATCTCTTGAACAATGCCAAGCGGCGAATCGCAGACAAGAGGTATGACGACGCAGCCGCTAGGATATACCGTGCCCTTGAGCTTTACGGACAGGTCGCCTTTCTGGAAGTTGCCGGTTGCACCAATGATAAGGTCAAACCGGAGATGATTCCGGAGCGGATCAGGGAAGAATTTCTGAGAAAATACCGTGACCCTAAAAGCCGTCTCCTCAAACTGCCATTGACCGCGACCTTTCAATATCTGAATTGCATGGGGCATGAGGCAGGGTTGAGGTATTTTGAGAGAATTAAGGAGATCAAGAATATAACTTCGAACAGAAATGACTCCATCCTTGCGCATGGGATTAAGTCTGTTTCCGAACATGCGGTTACATCCATATTTGACACAGTTTCTGACTTTGTTCAGGTAACCAGTTTTTTTGATTTTCCTACGCTTTCATAGCGTAGCTCTTTGACAACTGAATACTGCAACGTTGCAAACCTTGTTTCAAACCATGGTTGCCTCCTATAATGGAGTAAAATAATCCCCCTCAATCCCCCTTTACAAAAGGGGGAAGGGAATAAAGTGTGTCCCCTTTGCAAAAGGGGAGTCAGAGGGGATTTTTATATAACAATGGAGGCAACTTATGGTCATATATATCAGAACGCAGGGGGCAAAGATTGTAAAGGAGGGCAGACATCTCCTTGTGAAAAAGGGGGACAGTACTTATAACACCCTTTTTACATACAAACTGCGACAAGTGATTATCTTCGGCAATGTGGAGATAACCCATCGTGCATTTGTTCAGCTTATGCGAAACAACATAGACACGGTCTTCATGAGCTATGATGGACGCTATCTTGGGAGAATTGCCCCGCCGGAATCGAAGAATGTCTTTTTACACAAGCGCCAATACCAGCTCATGGATGACAGGGATTTCGGACTCCGTTTTGCCCGCTGCATTGTAGCAGGGAAGCTTTCGAATATGTATACGGTCTTGATGCGTATCAAGCGGAGCAGAAACAACCCTGTGGCGGGGCACAAGGCCAGAGATATCCAGCAACTCATGGGAAAGCTTGATTCTGCGAACAACATTGAAAGCGTGCGTGGATATGAGGGGAGGGGGAGCGCCATCTACTTTGAGGTCTTCCCTAAAGGTTTCGTTCAGGACATGGGTTTCACACGTCGTGTTAGGAGGCCGCCCACGGATCCGGTGAACTCTATTCTTTCACTCCTTTATACCTTTCTCATGAACCGTGTCTATGCTGCCGTGCGTATAGCCGGGCTCGATCCCTATCCCGGGTTTCTCCATTCCCTTGATTATGGACGTTATTCCCTGGTGCTCGATCTGATGGAAGAGTTTCGCACCATCATTGCTGACACTCTGACACTTTCACTTTTCAATCTAAATATCCTTAAAAAAGATGATTTTTACGTGGAAAAACCCGGAGAGGAGGAGTCATCTGAAGCCTCTGTTGAGGAGATTCCTGATATAACAAAGGATCCAATGGGGTTGATTTCCGGCGATGAAGCGGAGCAGGAGGTTTTTGATTTACCAGAACAGAGAATGGACCATGGCACACCTGTATCTGCCCAGCCTGCGGGCAAGTATCCGGTGAAACTTCATGGAGATGCATTCAAACGGGTGATCGAGGCATTTGAAAAGAAACTGACGACTTCTTTCTATTATCCGCCTGCCGGACGCCGGCTGAGTTACAGCGATGTGATTATCTATCAGGCAGGGCACTGCCGCAAGGTGATCGAAGGCGAGGCGGACACATATCAACCGGTGTTTCTGAAATGATTGTAATTGTAACCTATGACATCACAGACCCAAAGCGTCTGAATCGGACCCATAAATTTCTGAAGGAGTTTGGTTTGAATACTCAGAAATCGGTCTTTGAGTGTGACATCGATAAAGAGGGTATCAAGCGGATCCGTGCATACTGTAAGGAAAACCTTGATTTGTCGAGTGACTCGGTGAGGATATATAAGGTCTGTAACCACTGCATAAACAAGGTAATAATTTCCGGCCAGGGGCTTAAAGTAACCCAGCTTGAATACATGGTGGTTTAGCAATGAACATGATTGTGGCTTATGATATTGCAGATCCGAAACGCTTAACCAGGGTAGCCAAGATTGTTAGCGACTATGGTGTCCGGGTGCAAAAATCCATATTTGAGGTAGCTGTGGACGACAGAATCTTTGCGGAGATGAAGGCACGCATTGAGAAGGTCATTGTGTTGGAGGAGGATGGTGTAAAATATTTTCCCGTATGTGAAAAATGTGCGGGAACCGTAGAGATTATCGGCCGGGGAGTGTACACCGATCCGGATGAGGAGTTTTACATTTATTAGCGTGTTTCCAGTTCACCCAAACCATCCTGTATAGGTCGGACCCACTTCCAACCCAGATCCTCCCCCTTGAGGGGGAGGGCAGGGTGGGGGTGGAAACGAAATGCTATTGAGGTGCGAACTTCTGGCCAAAAATAGCCGTTTTTTGTAAGTGGTTGATATTTCTTGTTTTGTGCCGAAATGGTTGTTCTGGGTTCGCGGAGTAGCAAGTTTAGTTTTAGTTTCAGTATGTTATGATATGCGAGCATGGCATTAAAGGAGGTGTAGTTACGGCAATGGATGCTTTTTCAAAAAAGGTTTGCGGAAACGATAGTCGAAATGTCCTGTTTTCAAGGGAGTCCAGAGACCGCGGACAGAATTGACCTGACATACGAAGGGATTGCGACGCACGCCCTCTCCTCCATTGTAAGCGTCGCCAGTGACAGAATTGACCTGACATACGAAGGGATTGCGACGTTTTTGGGCTGTCTATTATCCTTTTGGCCTTTGGACAGAATTGACCTGACATACGAAGGGATTGCG
>JAUSPI010000238.1 GCA_030655775.1 Syntrophales bacterium | reverse complement strand
ATGTGGGGACGTTTTCAAAGAACACCCAGTATAAATAATGCGATTCGTTCATCAACAAAATTTTCAAAGAACTTTTGAAATAATGTCAATCCAGGGTACATGCTACGTTTTTCAAAAACTTGTTAAATCAACAGAGTCATTGATACGGCGCCACGAACCGTCACATCATAATCCGGAAATTCTTCTCGCGCCGTTTTCGATGCCGAATATACCGATGCGCCGCTCTCATTGACCATTACTACTGTCACATGCCGGCCAAAATCGATGTTTTTACAGAATGCTTCTGTTTCGCGTCCTCCCGTACCGTTGCCGACAGCAATAGCTTCAATATTGAACTTTTCGACCAGCGTCTTTAGCTTTCCGGCTGACTCATCCGTGCGATTTTGAGGCTGAATGGGAAAGATGGTATCGTTATGCATGAGTTTCCCCTGCGGGTCGAGGCATACAACCTTGCAGCCGGTTCGGTAACCGGGATCGATTGCAAGCACGGTTTTCTGTCCAAGGGGTGAAGAAAGCAGTAAATTACGCAAGTTTTCAACAAAAACACTGATCGCTTCCTGTTCAGCACGCTTCTTAATTTCCAGGCGGATTTCCGTCTCCATGGAAAGTGAAAGAAGGCGCTTGTAGCTGTCTTTTACGGCCAGGCGAACCTGCTCCGCAGCCTGACCGTCATCCTTTACAAAACGGTTTTCCAGGACCGCAACAGCCTCATTCTCTTGCGGAAAGACATGAAAGATGAGAAAGCCTTCATGGGCTCCGCGACGAATTGCCAGAACTCGGTGTGATGGAGCCGTGGAAGCAGGTTCCTCCCACTCATAGTAATCCTTGAATTTGATGCCCTCCTCTTCCTGACCCTTGGCTACTCTGGAATTTATCACTGCTTTCCGGACAAACAGTTCACGAAGCTCCGACCTGACTTCGGCATCCTCGTTAATCCACTCGGCAATAATATCCCGTGCTCCCGCAAGGGCATCTTCAATATTCTCCACGCCTTTTTCTGAATCAACAAAAGCCGTCGCTTCGGCATGCGGGTCGATGTCACCCTGCTCGAAAATTTTATTCGCCAGGGGTTCGAGTCCCTTCTCTTTTGCCATCATACCACGGATGCGGCGCTTCGGCCGGTATGGCAGGTAGATATCTTCCAGAATAGCCAGCGTTTCAGCTATCTCTACCTTTACTTTCAGATCATCCGTTAGATTACCCTGATCCTCCAGGGATTTAAGAATGGATTCCCGTCTCTTCTCAAGTTCGTGAAGCTGCTCCAGCCGGTCACGAATGTTGATAATATTTACTTCGTCCAGCTCGCCCGTTGCTTCCTTTCGATACCGGGCTATAAACGGCACTGTGGCACCGTCGTCCAGAAGCCGGGCAGTCGCCAGCACCTGTTTTTCTCTAAGTTTTAATTCTGCCGCAATTTTCACAATATTCTTTTCGTTCATTATTTCTCCACATTAAGCCCATCTTTCGTATTATCCACGCTAAGTTCTATGGCAAGGAAATCCCATACGTCAATTCTAGCCGCGAAACCTGATTATAACTACAACATCACTATGTCAAGAAATAGATATGAAGTTCCCGGAAATACCTGATATCGAAATGGGCAAGTTACCCCTCGACTTAATCCCTCGATTTAAAATTCCAACTTTTCCTTCTTGACAAAATACGTACAATGTGGTTACAATAACCACAATCGAAGATAATTATAATAACTATGTTGGAGGTTCTTATGCAATCGACAAGTGTCGGCATTCGGGATGCAAAAATCCATTTGAGTAAATTTCTCAAGATGGTCAAAAAGGGAGGCGAGGTCATTCTGACGGATCGTGGGCGGCCAGTTGGAAAGATTGTACCTATTCAAAAGGAAGACCTTTCGTTATCGGAACGCATCAAGCATTTGGAAGATCAGGGTTTGCTCGAAGCCTGCCCGGAAAAAGGCAGGAAGAAAGTACCCGCTCCCATTCCTGTCCCAGATGATATAGCCCAAAGATTCCTGAGAGAGGACAGGGAAAATGGATGATGATTTTAGAGTTATCTATTGGGACACCTCTGCCATTTTGTCAGTTCTGTTCAAAGACAGGCACAGCAATACAGCACAAAAGTGGGTACATGAAGAAGGAGTCCATTTTATCTCCACGCTTGCCTACGCCGAAGCATGCGCTGTAATTGCCCGAATGCAACGAGAAAGCGTTGTTGCCGACATTCTGGCACAGGCATCTTTCGAAACACTTGATAAAGGTCCCTGGCGCCGACTGGCCGCTTGGCCTGAATGGATAATTGTTCAGTCTCTATCTGCAAAATGGCCCCTGCGCGGAACAAATCTGTGGCACCTTGCCACAGCAAAAAGCATCCAGAAGGAAATCCCGGAACTGTTTCTGCTGACCTTTGATGCCCGACTTCAAAAAGCAGCCAAAGGTGAAGGTCTGGTCAGCACAATCAAATAACTGAGGGCATAACCATGTTTTTAAGGAACGAACCCCAGCAATACTAACTTGACATCTATGCATTTGAGTATTAGAATACTCAAAAATGCAAAGTGAGAATAATATTATGCGAACAACCATAGAAATTTCAGACAGGCATCGGAGCATTTTGCTGTCTCTGGCCGTACAGAAGGGTTTACGAGGATACTCCGGCATTATACAGGAAGCTTTGGACTACTATATCGCTCACCAGGTTAAGGCATCAGACATAAAAAAGGGCGTCCTGCGTATGAAAGGAAGTTGGAAGGCGGAAGAAGCAGAAGAAACCAGGTCCAAGCTGGCCGAACTGAGGGAAAATTGGAAACAATCATAATCGCGGATACCGACGTTATTATTGATTATTTCGCCGACATAGAACCCGTTGCCTCAACTGTTGCCAGCCTTATTGATAAAGATTGTCTGGCTTTGACTTCTGTAACGGTGTTTGAACTTTATGCCGGCATAACCGGTACAAAAAGGTTGAAACAGATTAATGATCTGGTTTCAATCATGCCGGTTCTTCCCCTTGAAAAATCGGATGCCGCAACGGCTGCACAAATTTACACTGATTTGAAGCAAGCCGGAAATTTGATCGGAAATCAAGATATCCTTATAGCCGGAATCTGCATAACCCATGATCTACCTCTGATGACAAGAAATACGGAACACTTTTCCAGAATCCCGCGTCTTAAGCTGTTCGGCTAACCATAAATATTCGGAATTGAGCAGCTCGTAAAAAGTCATAAACTGCACCATTTGTCATGCTGAACTTGTTTCAGCATCTAATTATTTCAGCAAGTTAGAGACCCTGAAATAAATTCAGGGTGACAAAAACTGACTTTTTACGAGTTCATCAGAGTTGAGCAGTTGAGGAACGAAACCAACGATAAATATTACATTGACAATTCAAAAAAAGTTTTATATTCTTCCAATAAGTAGGAAATAATAATAAAAGGGTGTAACAAATGGAATCTGTTATAACAAAAAAGGGGCAGGTAGTGGTTCCCGTAAAGCTGAGGAAAAAATATGGGATAGACACGGGCACAAAAGTGGCCTGGATAGACACCGGCACTGTTATCAAGGTGATCCCGATACCGAAGGATCCTGTCGGCGCCTTGAGAGGCTGTTCCGAGGGGGAGGAACTTACCAAAGGCCTGCTGAGGGACAGAGAGGAGGACAAGAAACTTGAAGGGTGATCTCTTTCTTCCCGATACGTCAGCAATCCTGACCATGATGGACAATGAGGAAGGCGCCGATGTGGTTGAAAATATCCTGCGGACAAAAGATATCCTTTTACCTGCTATAGTACTATTTGAGATATATTACACAACAATACAGAACAAGGGCATAGAAATTGCCGAATCAAGGTATGCTACCGTAAAGAGTATCAAGGCAAACCACATCGCGGAACTACATGAACCGGTTCTGTTAAAGGGAGGAGAACTCAAGGCAAGGCATAAAATATCGCTGGCAGATTCCATAATTGCCGCCTATGCGCTCGTTTATAAGGCAACCCTTGTCCATAAAGATCCTGAATTTGAAGCTATCACAGAAGTTAATCAGATAAAGCTGCCATATAAATGAATCGAAACTTAACAACACCAGAGGCTGTATCGAGGAAACAGATGACCGACCTTAATGGAGGAAAGACAATGAAACCAAAAATGACCATGATTTATTGGAAGTCAGATAAATTTTGGCTGGGTAAACTCCTTGAACATCCGGAAATTATGACGCAGGGGGAAACACTCGAAAAATTGGAAGAAAACATTAAGGATGCGTATTTCCTGATGGCTATGGATGATGTACCGGAAGAATACGAAGTGAAAGAAATTTCCATATGAAACGGAACTTCTCTTATGATGTTCGACATAAATAAGACAATCGACTATTGGCTCGAAAGTGCAGCCTATGATCTTGAAACAGGGAAAAGCCTTTTGGAGGCAAGATATCCGGATGAAAAGAAGGATTTTCACAAGAAATGTACAGAAGAATTTACTCGCAAAAAATTTGCAGAAATGGATAAGGTATATAAATGGTTGACACAGAAATTAAGCAAATAATTAAGCGATTCGTAGATGCTCTGGTAAAAAAGGGGGTCCGAATAGATCAGGTCATTCTTTACGGCTCATACGCCTCAGGTAATGTTCATTCTGATAGTGATTTAGACCTCGCGATAATATCGCCTGATTTTGGAAAAGATAGATTTGAAGAAGGAAAGTTATTATTACAGACAGCATGGAGGGTTGACCCGAGACTTCAACCAGTACCGATTTCATCCGAAGCATTTGAAAAAAATACATGGGTACCGTTGATACATGAAATAAGAGAAAAAGGCATTGAAATTAAGGCTGCCTGACAGTGGTAACCGCACACCAAGGACATACCGTTTGGAATGATTGGCAATTGTTTGTTAGCAGGCCGATGTATCAGGCAAAAACTGAAGGAACGAAACCCAACAACACCAAGGGCTGTATCAAAAATAGGGGAAGTATCCCTAATATTAACCTATCGGATGAAGGAGTAAATTATGCCGATCGCCAAAATAATTGTTGATAAACGAGAACAAATACTGCAGTTGTCTCGTCAATACGGCGTTTCAAATATCCGTGTCTTCGGGTCAATGACCAGAGATGATGCTACCGATGACAGTGATATTGACTTGCTTGTCGACCTGGCGCCAGACCGGGATTTGTTTGATTTAGGCGCTTTATTGATGGATATCCAGGACCTCCTCGAAAGAAAAGTAGATATCGTAACAGAAAAAGCATTACATAATCCGCGTATTCGCGAGCAGGTACTTAGCGAGGCAGTACCATTATGAAAGATGATCGTGTCTATATTGAACACATGCTCACATGCATTCAAAAAGTTGAGGGTTTTGTGAGTGGAGACAATGAATCAACAGATAAGAGTAGTTTGCAGGTTGGGTTGTCGAAGATCCGCCTCTGGCGGGAGGAACGAAACCCAACAACACCAAGGGCTGTATCGGAGAAATAGGGGAAGTGTCCCTAATATTTATGGATGATTTACTCCAATGGCTCATTTGGGGTGGAGTCCCTGCTGACAGCCTCATTTTAGATTACAGAAAGGAAATCGAATCTACTTTTGGCTAACATATATGAACCGCATTGATCAGTTCAGGACTGGAAGATGATGCAGGTACAGATTTTTCCATCTATAAATATCCCGTTGCCTATTGACGCCATCTATCGGCGTCTCGGTTGCAAGAGGGATATATTTCAGCTTCCAGGAAGCAAGCTTGGTTGCTTGATATGCAAAAAGGCATCATGCACGATATGTTAACCGGCAAAGTCAGGGTTGCGGTCTAACGGAAAGAAACAATTATGATGGCATTGCAACAATTTTCTGCGGAGCCATCTACAATTTCCACCATTACCAGTTGGTATCTGGCCGATTTGAGGTGAAATATGGATATCATGAAATTGCTGAAGGCTGGCGAATCTGAAACTGTTGAATTCAAAGCCGGGTTCAACAAGGAGGCCATAATATCTCTGGTGGCATTTGCCAATACAAAGGGCGGTAAGGTTATCGTCGGCGTGGATAGCAAAGGACATATATGCGGTGTCGAAGTTTCTCCGGAAACAGTGCAACGGTATCTCAATGATATCAAGGTTGCCACCTATCCTCAAATTATGCCCAACGTTGATGAACATGAGATTGATGGAAAGACTGTTCTGATATTCGAAATAAGTGAGTATCCCATAAAACCTGTCTCCTTTAAGAACCGTTATTACAAACGAGCCAAGAACAGCAATCACCTGCTCTCACTGGATGAAATTGTGGACCTGCAGCAGCAGAGTCTAAGTGTCTCTTATGATGCCTGCCCGCTGAAAGAAAACCTGTCTTCATTGGATAACGCCCTGCTGGAACGATTTATTGAAACAACAAACTCAAGAGGTCGGATTAATCTTCAAGATGACCTGCTGACTAACCTGACAAAGCTAAAATTAGTCCAGGCCGGTAAGCCGACTCTGGCTGCCATGCTGCTCTTCGGCAACCACGGCTATTCCATTCATATCGGAAGGTTTAAATCCGAAGATACGATTATTGATGATCTGTTGATAAAAGATCCTCTTCTTGTCGCCCTTGATGAAGCCATGATCTTTATAAAGAAGCATATCAGTCTTTCCTACCGATTCGATGGGAGCCTGAAGCGGAAGGAAAAGTGGCAGTATCCACTGGAGACCATTCGTGAGTTGCTTTTAAATTCTGTTGTTCACCGTGATTATAAGCATTCATCAGATATCGTCATTAAAATTTTTGACGACAGGATCGTATTTACCAATCCGGGCAGGATTTACGGCAACCTGACTATTGAAGAACTTGAGCGGGATGATTACGTATCGTCCATCCGCAATAAGCTGCTCGCAGAATCGTTCTACCTGATGGGAGATATCGAAAAATATGGGACAGGTTTTATACGAATTCGAAAAATGCTGACAGATTATCCCGACGTTTCTTATAGTATAACCGAAACGGGTGACTTTTTTAAGGTGGAGCTGCGCCATACCCCCATAAAGACCCCTATAAAAACCCCTTCAAAGACCCCTATGAAAGCCGAAGATCAAGATATTTATTTAACGGGGCTTGAGGATAAAATCTTTAAGCAGATACAGACAGACAATCATATTACCTTTGAAAATATCGCAATAAATCTATCCATCAGCAGAAATACAGTGATAGAATATGTTAATAAGTTAAAAAGTAAAGGGGTTCTCAAAAGAGCAGGCAGCAGAAGAGGCGGTCGCTGGGAAATAATTAAACCGTCCTGAAAAACAGGGCTTTTCTACAGATTCGGGGGTAAGATTCGGGGGACACCTTACTAATTTCGGAAATGCAATATCTAAAATGCGAGTGAATTTTTCAGGCAGCAGTGGAATGCCGATATGTTGAAAGAACGATAATGAAGAAGAAGGAATTACAAGAACTTATCAAACAAGGCGAGGGATATTTTGTTGAGTTCAAAAAGCAGGTTGGGGAAAGTCTCGCCAGGGAAATGGTTGCCTTTGCCAATGCATCCGGGGGCAAAATTGTCATAGGAGTTGCGGATGATGGCGGAATTACAGGTTGCTCCACTGACAATACGACACGTTCAAAAATCCAAGATATTGCCAATAACTGCGATCCCCGGATTACGATACATATAAAAACAGTACGGCATGAAGGTGTAAAACTGCTTGTTATTTCGATTGATGAAAGCCGTGACAAGCCGGTACGGTGTTCGAAGGGGTTTTTTCTGAGAGAAGGGCCTAATTCTCAAAAGTTGACGAGGAATGAAATATTATCCCTTGCCGCAGATGCGGGAAAATTCAAATTCGATATGCAGGCCTGTAGAGGGTTTGATTATCCTGGAGAATTTGATGATACCCGGTGGCGTCGCTTCTTGTCTGAAGCGGCAATTGCGCCGCCTGAGAATAGGGAAGATTTACTGGTGAATTTGGGGTTCGCCGAAGAGATGGTTGGGTTCCAGATTACAAATGCCGGAGCACTATTTTTCGGTAAAAATATTGAAACCCATATTCGTCACAGTTTCATTACCTGTGTTCTTTTTAAGGGTACTACAAAAACCAAGATACTTGACCGGAAGGATTTTAAGGTTGATCTAATTTCTAACTATGAGAATGCGTTTCGTTTTTTGCAGCAGAATCTCAAAATTGAATACTTGATTGAAGATGGCGGCCCTCGAAAAGAAATCCCGGAAATCCCGCTGGAAGTTTTGCGTGAAGCGCTTGTAAATGCGGTGGTTCACAGAGATTACTTTGAGGAAGGGGCAGGTATTCTTGTTGAGGTCTATGATGACCGTGTTGAAATAATAAATCCTGGCCGACTTCTCTTCGACAGCAGTAAATTCGGGAAGCTCAGTGTGGCGCGAAATCCTATATTATTCGATGCCTTTCACAGGCTTGGAATAACGGAAAAGATCGGTTCCGGTATCAACAGGATGCGGGAGGCTATGGCTGAAAGAGAAATTGAAATTGCGTTTGATACGGGGGATTTTTTTATCGTCACTCTGGCAAGGCAAACAGCTACCCCGCAAGTCACCGAGCAGGTTACCGAGCAGGTTACCGAGCAAGTTACCGAGCAAGCCGAGAAGAGCAAAGAAATTCTTAAGTTTTGCACGACCCCAAAATCAACATCTGAAATAATGGACTTTCTGGAATTAAAGCATCGGGAACATTTTCGAGCAAAAATTCTCCAGCCTTTATTAAAACAAGGTCTTTTGAAGCCGACAATTCCAGATAAACCGACAAGCTCAAGACAAAAATACTATTCAACCAAAGAGAAAAAATAAGATGAACAACACCGCAAACATCGTAATACCACAAAGGGGAGATGGGGGTCAGGTCTTGCAATACAACATTCCACCTGTACGGCATCGAACAACCCATTTGAAATGTGTTATTGCAAGACCTGACCCCTGAAGAAAGTTTTGGGTTGACAGAGTTTTTTAATATTTATAGTGAAATAGCAGGACTTGTCAGTGAAGAGATAATTCCTTATATGGTAAAAAAGGAACTTTAATGAACAGAATATAGAGGTAAAAACCATGAAACAATTTTTCAATCTTTACAACCATGGATTTGTAAAAGTGGCTGTCTGTATACCGGAGGTGAGAGTTGCCGACACGGTTTTTAATGCGGAAAGTACGGTCAAGCTGGCAAAGGAGGCGGCGGAGAACAACGCCATTTTCGCCCTCTTCCCGGAACTCGGAATTTCGGCCTATTCCAACGAAGACCTCTTCCACCAGGATGCCCTTCTGCAGAGTGTGCTGGACTCCCTTGAATATATCATCGACGCCACAAGAGATTTAAATCTCATCATGGTTGTGGGAGCGCCCCTTCAGGTCGATTCTTCACTTTTCAACTGCGGGATTGTCCTTTATCGTGGAAAAATCTTGGGGGTTGCGGTCAAATCCTATCTTCCCAATTACCGGGAATTTTACGAGGGCCGTCAGTTCAGCCCCGCTGAGGAGGCACTTTCTGAAACGATCAATCTCTCCGGACAGGAGAATATCCCATTCGGAGCGAATATCATATTTGATGTGGAAAATATTAAACATTTCAAATTCTTTATAGAGATATGCGAGGATGTCTGGGTCCCTGTACCGCCATCCGGGTTTGCGGCGATGGCGGGAGCGACTGTAGTGGGAAATCTATCCGCCTCCAATGTTACCATAGGAAAATCGGAATACCGCAGCAACCTCGCTTCAAACCAATCAGCACGCTGTGTATCAGCGTATCTCTACGCGGCAGCCGGCACAGGGGAATCAACCACAGATTTAGCCTGGGATGGACATGCCATGGTCTATGAGAATGGCAACCTGCTAACAGAGTCCAAACGATTTTCCCAGGACACTCAAATCATCTATGCAGATTTAGATCTGGACCGCCTTGCCCAGGACAGAATGCGCATGACAAGCTTTGGCCAGAATGCCCGGACACACAAAAACATACTCGCACGATTTCGTAAAATTTCTTTTTCTATCGAGACTCCCGGCAAACGGATTCTGCTGACAAGGGAATACCCCAGATTCCCCTATGTTCCTGCAGATCCTGCTAAACGTGATCAGCTCTGCTTTGAGGCATACAATATACAGGTACAGGGTCTAACAAAGAGATTGAAGTCCTCGGGTATTCAGAATGTTGTTATTGGAATATCGGGCGGGCTCGATTCCACACATGCACTCATAGTAGCGGCTCGGACCATGGATCTCCTCAATCTACCGCGATCCAACATCAAGGCTTATACAATGCCCGGTTTTGCAACTACGGATAAAACTTACACCAATGCGGTCAGGTTAATGAAGGCTCTCGGTGTGGAGGCAAATGAGATTGATATTAAAGATAGCTGTATGCAAATGTTCAAGGATATCGGCCATCCCTATGCAGAGGGAAAGGAAGTTTATGATATTACATTCGAGAATGTGCAGGCCGGAGAACGCGCATCACATCTGTTTCGCATTGCCAATCTGAGAGACGGACTGGTGGTCGGAACGGGAGACCTCAGCGAACTCGCCCTCGGGTGGTGTACCTACGGGGTTGGTGATCACATGTCCCACTACAACGTGAACACCAGCGTACCAAAGACACTGATTCAGTATCTCATACGCTGGGTGGCAAACACTGTTCAGTTCAATCAGGAAACATCGGGTATCCTTTTTGATATTCTTGAAACGGAAATCACCCCTGAATTGATTCCCGGCAAGGACACACAAAAAACCGAATCGGAGATAGGGCCCTATGAACTACAGGACTTCAACATTTTCTATACCACCCGGTTTGGGTATCTTCCCACCAAAATTGCTTTTATGGCACATTCTGCATGGAAAGATAAAGATAAAGGGCTCTGGCCGGATGTACCGGAACATAGAAGAAATGACTACACTCTCGGGGAGATCAAACACTGGCTTCAGGTTTACCTTTTCAGATTTTTTAAGATCAGCCAGTTCAAGCGTTCCTGCGCGCCAAACGGTCCCAAGGTTGGTTCCGGCGGTTCCCTTTCTCCAAGAAGTGATTACAGGGCTCCGAGTGATAGTGAAGCCACAGTGTGGCTGGAAAATGCGGGAAAAATACCTGAGGGGGATGACTGAGTAGCATGAAAAAGGAAACATACAGAGATTTCGATGCCACAGAACTTTACTGTCCAAATTGCAAAAGAGCGGTTCCTGTCAGGAAAAAACTGTTGTTAGTCCTTCTCGGTGGAGAAAAATACGACTATACCTGCATCTACTGTGGGATATCTCTGGGGGATAAAATGGTTACTGCGAAAGATAATCTGGGAATGATAATTAAGTGAATTCCCCCTCTCCCTAACCTCCCACCGGGGGAGAGGAAAATATAAGGATGCCATTCATCCCCGTACACAGCACGGGGTATTCTGGCATGATTTTATAAAGCCTTCTGTACCCCGTAGCGTGGGGTCTCTGTGCCCCACAGAAGGGGGCACGCTACAGATTTTAATTGGGGGCACTCAGTAAAAATGATGTCATGCTGAAACAAGTGAGATCCTGAAACAAGTTCAGGATGACAAAGGATCAGTTTCATCACTTTTTGCGAATCCATTAAAGTCGATTTAAGACTTCAATAATCTCCTGCCCTAAGGTTTTCGCCTTTCTGGAAGAAAGGGTCGGGATGGTCCCGAGTGATTCAACAGAGCATTTTTCTATTTTAGACAAATCAAGTATATTCTGATCAGATAAAATCATAAAGCGTGCGATATTCGTCTCCTTTGCCTTTTTGAAACGCCAGCGATATAGAGTCTTTAGACGGCTTCGTTGATATCTGTTCAGATCCTTGGCCCCCTTAATTTTTAGGTGCCCGTTAAAATCAAGACTTTTTTCGTGCCATTCAACAGCCATCATTTTATCAAAGGCTTCAGATGCTACTCTTTCCAGTCCCTCCTGTTTGATTTCGTCTTTAAGCCGAACATATAAATCTGTCAGATACTGGGTATCTCGAACCGCATAGATTATCTGCTCATCTGTCAGTGGACGGTTCTCCCATCGCGACCGTTGCATTTTCTTTGTCTTGTTTAATTCGACACCAAGATACTGAAATATAATGGATTCAAGAGAAAGGTACTGGCATCCAAGAATTGAAGCGGCCCTATGGGTGTCAAAAATATTCTTGAATTCAAATCCATAATCCCGTTTTAAAATGCGAATGTCATTATCGCCAGCGTGCACTACCTTGAGAATGTCCGGATTGGAGAATATACTCCCTAAAAAAGAAAGATCCAATGTGTTCAGTGGATCAAAAAGGTAGGTACTGTTGGCAGCTTTTATCTGGATTAAACAGAGCTTGTCCCGGAAGTATCGAAATGAATCATATTCTGTATCCACACAAATAGTAGAAGACCTTTCAATACCTTTTTTTGCCTTATCGAGTTTTGAGTAATTATCGACCCATACCCAATTGTTCTTCATTAATTTTCTTGAAAAGAATGGCATTGTCAGGCAGCTTTCTCTTTCCGAAACCAGCTAAATTTGAGATTTAGACTTTTAACACGATTATACGTTTATTTCTACAATTAAAACTTCCCACAGCAAGTAGCGGAAAATCCACTCGCCTTGCATTTTCAGGAGAAAAACGATACACCAAGTTTCATTCATCTTTTACCTTTATAGACAGGCGAGGGCGCCTGTCCTACCCCCGTGGTAGGCCGGGCGTCTCGCCCGACAGAGTCATCTTTCAATGCAACTTCGTATTATGCCCCGGTGTTCGTAAAACAGTTGATTTGAATTGACATTTTTTTTAGCCTTGGGTATTGTTCCGGAAAGGAAGATTTGTCCTATGAAGATTAAAGAAATTCTCTATACCAAAGAGGAAATTGACAAAAGAGTAAAGGACCTGGCTGACATTATTTCCCGTGACTATCAGGAAGATGAATTAATAGTAATCGGTATCCTCAAGGGCGCTTTTGTTTTTATGGCGGACCTGATAAGATATTTTAGCATACCATGTGTTGTGGATTTTGTCAGAGTTGCAAGCTATGGTTCCGGGACGGCAAGCTCAGAAAAGATAGAATTTAAAAAAGATATTGAAACAGACATAAAAGGGAAAAACGTTCTCATAGTAGAAGACATAGTAGATACCGGCCTTACATTATCTTTTTTAGTAGATAAATTGAAAGAGAGGAATCCGCGCTCTCTGAAAGTCTGTGTTTTTTTAGACAAAAAACACCGAAGAGAGATTGATTTTGATGCGGATTATGTAGGTTTTGCTATGGATGAAGGATTTGTTGTAGGGTACGGCCTTGATTGTAATGAAGTGGGTCGTTCTTTGCCGTATGTGGGTGTGGTTGAAGAATAACTGTTCAGAGGGAAAATCATGATAATTGAGTGTGAAAAGTGCGGAACAAAATACAGGTTTGATGAATCGTTAATTGTTGGAGAGGGAGCGCGGGTCAGATGTAGTCGCTGCAAAAATGTGTTTTTCCAGGAAAATCCCTCAAGGGAAAGAGTTGCTCCACCGGTTGAAGTTATGGAGGAAAAAGAATCCTCCCGAGCTGAAATTGAAGAAGAGACAGCCGAGCAGGAAATCGAAAAGGAATTCCCCGACTTTGATGATCTGTTGGAAGAAAAAGAACCCGTTGATATTGAAATCGAAGAGACAGCCGAGCAGGAAATCGAAAAAGAATTCCCCGACTTTGATGATTTGTTGGAAGAAAAAGAACTCGTTGATACCGAAATGGAAGGTGACAAAGAGAGGGAGAAAACAAAGAAGCATTTGTGGGCCCCGGGAAAGGTACTTGCCTATATTGTAATCGTAATCCTGGTGCTGGGGGGTGTTTATATGTATCTCTTTCCTCAGATGGGGAAAGAGGTGCTGGATCAAGTTTCACGTTATATGTCAACAGATACGCCGGAAAAGAAGGATAAAAGCATCGATGTAAAGGTAGGAAGTGTTAATTTTGTAGATGTTAAGGAGCGCCTCATAAAAAACTTTATATTAGGGGATATTCTTGTAATACAGGGCACTGTTGTTAATAAATATGAACATTCTATTTCCAAGGTGAAAGTGCGTGGAAAAATATTAAATGCGGCCAAAGAAGTTTTAGATGAGGTGGAATTCTACTGCGGCAATCTTCTTACCGATGAAGAATTAGGACATTTGACCGGGAAAGAGATCGCAGAAGAGTTATCCATTCAGATCGGGAGTGATATTTCCAATGACAATATAGCCCCTGAGGGAGAAATTCCTTTTATGATAGTATTTACCAATCCTCCCAAAGAAGCCGTGGAGTTCATTGTTGAACAGGTAATTTTTGATTAAATTTTCCGAAGTGTGTAGCGTAGAAGCGACGGAGGGATGATACCCTGTCGCAAGATAGTCGGTGGATCGGTTGTTACATCCACGATCGTCGATCCCAATCCGCCCGGTGTCTGACCACCGTCAACCACCATATCGATCTTATCTTTAAAACAATTAATTACTTCATCGGCTGAGGAACATTCCTTTGCACCGGAGAGGTTAGCACTGGTGGCAGTAATAGGGCCGGATAATGTCTTTGACAGATGAGAGGCAATTATATTACTGGAGAGACGTATGCCGATTTTTCCCGTTCCTCCGGTCAACCTCGGCGAGATATTGGAAGAGGCCTTAAATACAAGGGTAAGTCCTCCAGGCCAGAACTTTTCCATAAGCCTTCGGCTGACTTCAGGTACATCTTCTGCAAATCCGGTTAAATCCTGCTTGTCTCCTATAATAATGGAAACAGGATCTTTGTAATCCCGTCCCTTGATATCGTAGATTTTCTCAACAGCTTCAACATTTTTAGCATCTGCACCAAGTCCATAGAAAGTCTCAGTGGGATAAGCAATAACTCCACCTTTTTTTAAAATTTCTACGGCTGCAACTATTAAGGATTTATCGGGGTTTTTGGGATCAATTCTTAGTATTATCGGCATTTAGTTAAAAGTGTGAAGTGAACTAAAGTGAGCTAAGATGCCTAAAGTTAAGGTAAAGAAAGGTTATCTATATTAACTGCGCTTTAAAGCGCATGCCTTAACTTTAGTTCACTTTAGTCACTTTAAACTTTAGGCACTTAATTTATCCGGCATTCAGGTTTTCCTGCTTCTCTTTGATCTCTTCAGCCATATTGACGAAATAGTCCTTCAATTTTCTGCGGAGACCGTCATCCTGCAGGGCGAGTATTCTTATGGCCATGATGGCTGCATTTGTGGCTCCGGCTTTGCCTATGGCCATTGTGGCAACCGGTATTCCACCTGGCATCTGTACCGTGGAGAGGAGGGCATCAAACCCCCTGAGGGAAGTGGAATCAATCGGAACTCCAATTACCGGCAGGTGCGTCTGTGATGCAATAACACCAGCCAGATGTGCCGCCGCCCCGGCGCCAACGATTATGACTCTGATCCCACGTCCGGCAGCTTCCCTGGCGAATGTAGAAGTCCGTTCAGGTGAACGGTGGGCCGATGTAAGGAAAACCTCGTGTAAAACATCAAATTCTTTGAGAGTCTTTATGGCTTCTTCCATAATGGGAAAGTCAGAATCACTTCCCATAACAACGCTGACCGATATCTCGGAACTCTTTTTCACAAATAACCCCATGAATAGTAAAACTGAAAGCTGACAGCTTTTCAGAAAGTAGGGCCTGTTCCCCGAACAGACCGAATAGCCAATTTGGCCGATGAGGGCATCGGCCCCTACATATTGTGTTGGGTTTCGTACCTCCCGCCAGAGGCGGATCTTCGACAACCCAACCTACAAGGTATGACTTTGAACTCGAAACCCGAAACTCGAAACTATTTCCTTAATGTCTAAAATGCCTTGTTCCGGTAAAAATCATGGCAATTCCGTGTTCATCAGCCGCTTTTATCGATTCCTCGTCTCGTATTGATCCACCCGGTTGCACGATAGCCGTTACGCCTGCCTCAGCAGCCATATCAACTCCATCCCTGAAGGGGAAGAAGGCATCGGAAGCGAGAACTGTTCCCTTGGTGGACAGAATTGCCTTCATTGAGGCGATCTTTACAGAATCGACACGGCTCATCTGTCCAGCCCCCACGCCTACCAACTGATCTCTTTTAGTATATACAATGGCATTAGATTTCACATGCTTTACCACTCTCCAGGCGAAGTCGAGCCCCTGATATTCCTCTTCGGTGGGCGCTCTTTTGGTAACAACCTTTGCCGCCCTGATGTCCGTCTCTTCGATATTCCTGTCCTGAATGAGGAGTCCCCCAACTACTCTCCTGAAATCGTAACCTGCAGAGTGTTTTTCACGTGAAGGCGAAATTTCCAGAACCCTCATGTTCTTCTTTGTGTTCAAGATTTCTAATGCATCCTGCTCAAAGCCGGGCGCTATGATAACCTCCAGGAAAGTCTTTACAATCTCTTCAGCGGTCTTTCTGTCTACCTTTCTATTGAAAGCAACAATGCCGCCAAAGGCAGATACTGGATCGGTCTCCATTGCTTTCCTGTAGGCTTCCAGCAGTTCGCCGTCGGAAGTTGCCGCTCCACATGGATTTGAATGTTTCATAATAATAACCGATGGCAAATTAAAATCGCCAACCATATCCCATGCCGCATCGCCGTCCATAATATTATTATAGGATAGCTCCTTCCCCTGTAACTGTTTAGCATTAGATATTGCGGAAAGGGATGTGTCTTCTTCCCTGTAAAAGGTGGCTTTCTGGTGGGGATTCTCTCCATACCTTAGATTTTGTGCTTTGGTAAATTGCATGGTGAAAGTGTCAGGAAATTCCGTCTTTTCTCCTTCCGGGCTTATCCTGCCAAGGTAGTTTGAAATAGCGGCATCGTACCTGGCCGTAAGCTGGAAGGTCTTTACGGCAAGAGCAAAATTAGTGGCTTCAGATATCTTTCCCCCCGTTTTATCCATTTCCTTCAAAACTTTCGGGTAATCTTCGGGATCGGTAACGACGGTAACAAAACGGTAATTTTTGGCCGCTGCACGGAGCATGGCGGGACCGCCTATATCGATATTTTCTACGGCCTCTTCCAGGGAGCAGTCCTCCTTTGCCACGGTATCCTCAAATTTATAAAGGTTTATGACCGCCATATCTATAAAATCAATGCCCTGGTCTTTTGCTGCTTTTCTATGTTCGTCATTATCCCGCAGGGCCAAAAGACCTCCATGTATCCTGGGATGGAGTGTCTTCAATCTGCCATCCATCATTTCGGGGAAACCGGTGTAGTCGGAAACATCCGTAACGTCTATTCCGCTTTTTCTTATCTGATCCGCCGTCCCTCCTGTGGAAAGTATTTTCACGCCGAATTCTGTAAGTTTCCTGGCAAATTCAACTATTCCCTTCTTGTCCGTTACACTAATAAGTACTCTCTTTATTTCGTTCTGCATAATTCCTTTCCCTGGCAAACCAGCTGTTTATTTTATTTCCTGCATGTGCAGGATTCTTCTTTCTATCAGCTCTTTCGTGCCGATATCAGGTCTGTGAGCCACATGCCCCTTTATTGCCGACACAGCTTCTTCTGCGATCTGCTCTGCTTTATTCAGGTCCTCTGCTATCCCGACTACTCCGATCGCCCTTGATGTCGTCATATAGAGTCCATCGTCCCTTTTGTCAACGGATGCATAGTAGAGCTTCGCTTCTCCCACATCACCAACCTCGATCTTTGATGATGTTGTTTTTGCATCCGGGTGGTCCTCCGGCAGACCATAACCCTTTGGAACAACATACTTGCATACGGTCGCCTTTTTCTCAAATTCAATATGGAGTTTGTCAAGTGTTCCTTCAATAATCGCATTGCAGACATCTATAAAATCAGTCTTCAGAAGAGGCAGGGTGTTCATCGCTTCGGGGTCTCCAAACCGAGCATTGTATTCCAGCAATTCGACTCCGTTTTTTGTTATTATAAATCCACCGTACATTACTCCCTTATAATATTCGCCTGTTTCTTTATAAATTGCCTCCGCCACTTTCTGCGTTATGGCCAGACCTTCTGCTACGTCATCCAGACTCATAAAGGGCAGTGAATGGTCTTCGGAGGAGTAGGAACCCATGCCCCCTGTGTTTGGTCCTTTGTCATCTACAAATCTTCTCTTATGATCCTGTACGGGAGGTGTTGTAACCACTGTTTTTCCATCACATAGACACTGTAACGAGAATTCTTCCCCTTCCAGTTTTTCATCTATGATAACTGATGGATGTTCCGCTAAAAGCTTCCTGCAGTATTCCAGGGCCTCCTCTTTCGTTTGAAAGTGATCCCCCTGTACCCAGACTCCCTTTCCGCCTGTCAGGCCGTCGGGTTTTATAACGGCTTCATCCAGTTCATCAAGAAAATCCCTTATTCCTTCCATGGAAGAAAATATTTCAAATTTTGGATTGCCGGGTATATTATATTTTCTCAGCAGATCTCTGGTGAATGATTTTGAGGTTTCCAGTCTTGCCAGGCTTTTTGTCGGTCCTACACTTGGTATGCCTATTTCCTGCAGGAAATCAACAACACCGTTATTCAGGGGATCTTCCGGGCCGATGATCGCGAAATCAATATGGCACTCTTTTGAAAACTTTTTTATCCCTTCCAAATCACCATAATCCCCGATCAAGACTTTATCAGAGAGTGAGGCTATGCCAGGATTGTTGGCTTTCATATATGAGAAAAGCCTGGAATGATGCTTCGACCTAAAGACAGTCTCAGCAATAACATGTTCCCTTGCACCATTTCCAACTAAAAGCACATTAGACATAATGATACCTCCTCCTTTACATGAAAGTTATCCGCAGATTACGCGGATTACGCAGATTTGTAGGTTTACCGTAAACCGTGAACTGTGATAATTTTATCCTTCGTTGTGGCCGAAAGGCCATGCCACCCTCTGCCGGCAGACAGGTTCCCATCGGCCCGTATCCTTAGTTTTACGATTAAAGGATATATAGGAAAAATACTTATGAGTCAAATGGTCTTTCTCTGGTATTTGGAGCCTACCATGTTGACTTTTCGTGTAAATAAAGGTAATTTAACAGTAACTACTCAGGCATGAGTAGTTACAAGGCACAAAGTACCAAAGGTTCACCCTGTTAAATACGGTTCCCCTTGGGAAATTTAACAGGGCAGGCAGAGGCACAAAGAAAGAAAATTAGTTCAATTGGTTAACCAATAACCCAAACAACCAATAATTTATCAATTGGATTCGCACATTACATTAAGGCTTGTTCTGTTAGCTTTTCTATTGATACTTTCTGGATTTTTTTCCAGTTCTGAAGCCTCGCTTTTTTCCCTTACTTCACTTCATCTCCACAAGATGAGAACAGAAAGATCTCAATTCTTGTCCTACGTTCAAAGGCTCTTGAAGTTTCCCAGGAGGCTGCTCATAACCATACTCGTGGGTAACGAATCCGTTAATGTTACCATTTCGGTTGTATCAGCAGCCATTTTTATCTACTTTATGGGAAAGGAAGGTAAGTGGATGGCAATAGCTGTTACCACTCCACTGCTCCTCATCTTTGGGGAGGCCATTCCCAAGACTCTTGCCATAATTAATCCAATAGGGTTTTCATCCTATGTTTCACCCCTCTTGACGGTTTTCTTTGGTATCGTACGACCGATTGTATGGATATTGGAAAGGATTTCCGGCTTTTTCGTTAACCTTTTCAGTGTAGGGGATGCCAAAAGAAGTGACGTCTTGATGGAGGATGAATTCAGGACGCTGGTTGACGTTGGTCACGAAGAAGGAGCTCTTGAGGAACCCCAGAAGGATCTGATTAACAGGGTATTTGAACTTCGCGATACAAGGGTTTCATACGTGATGACCCCAAGGGTGGATATGTTTTGTCTCCCTATCTCCATGGACATAAAAAGTATGGAAAGGAAGATAATTGGCACCAGGCATTCAAGAATACCGGTTTATGGTGACAACAGCGATGATATTCTCGGAATTTTATATGTCAAGGATCTTATGGCTATGATAGCGAGAAAGGAAATAGTGGTTAGTATTGAAACATTATTAAGAAAACCATATTTTGTCCCGCTGGAAAAGACAGCCGATAGCCTCCTTAGAGATTTTCAAGCAAGAAAGATACATATGGCGATAGTCGTGGATGAACATGGTGGTGTGGCGGGTGTTGTGACAATGGAGGATATCCTGGAAAGCCTTTTCGGTGATATCTACGATGAATATGATGTAAGAGAGGATTTGTACCAAAGGGTGGATGATAAAACTCTTATGGTTTCCGGAATGATGTCGGCAGATGATCTTAACGATCTTATTGGGGCTTCCATTCCTTCGGAGGATTTCGATACGGTTGGCGGATTTGTTTTTCACCTATTCGGAAAGCTGCCTGTAAGAGGTGAGGAGATTTCCTTTAATGGTTTTACTTTCAGTGTGGAAAAAATGAGCAGGGCAAGAATATTAAAGATAAGAGTAGTAGAAAAAGAGGTTGAAGATGGAAAGTAATCTCTTTTCTCTTTTTTTGATATTTGTATGTTTAGGCCTGGAAGGTTTATTTTCAGGGGGGGAATTATCTCTTGTGGCTTCTGATATAAACAGGATAAGGCAAAAGGCCAGGGCCGGTTCCAGATCGGCCATGCTTACCCTTAAGCTCCTGGATAAACCGGAGTGGTTTCTTGCTACGACTTTAACCGGAACCAATATATGTGTCGTTGCCAGTACTGTTATTGCAACATCCATGTTCATATCAACCTTTGGCGCTGTCCGCGGTGAATTTATTTCTGTTATTATTATGATTCCTCTTGTCCTTGTGATGGGTGAAATAATCCCTAAAAGTATATCTCGGCAGCATGCAGAATTTATCTCCCTCAGAGTTTCGTGGTTTATATGGATCGCTTCATGGGTGCTTTATCCGGTGGTGTTTATTGTTTCAAGAATAGCCAGAGGTGCGGTCTATATATCCACGGGAGGAAAAGAAAGTGTCCGTTCCCCTTATATTACAAGGGATGGTTTGAAATTTCTTCTCAGAAAAGAAAGGGCTGAGAGTGATATCGCAAGTTCAGAAAAGGAAATGATACGGCGGATACTCGGTTTCTCCGAGGTGACTGTAGGACAGATCATGGTTCCCCTGTCCAATACGGCTGTCTTACAAGAAAACTCTACTCTCGGGGAGGCTGCTGTTTTGACTGAAGAAAAAGGCTTTTCCCGTATTCCCGTTTATCGTGACAGGATATACAACATCACAGGCATACTTCATTGTTTTGACCTTTTCAAAACTCTGCACGATCAGGCTGAACTGACCGAAAATGACAAGATAACGTCCTGTCTCAGGCCGACGGTGTTTTATGTGCCGGAAACGAAGTCGGCCGGTGAGCTTCTCTTTGAGCTGCAGAGGAGTGGCGAACATATGGCTATAGTTGTTGATGAATATGGCGGTGCCGTTGGTATAGTGACCATCGAAGACATATTGGAAGAGATAGTGGGTGAAATTGAGGACGAGTACGATAAAGAGGAAAAGTTGTATAAAAAAATCGGCCCCGGGAGATATCTCTTTGACGCCAGAATAAAGATAGACTATCTTAGCGAAATCATCCTCCTGGAGATTCCTGCGGGGGATTATGAAACTCTGGGAGGGTTCCTATTAAACAGGATGGGGAAAATTCCTAAGAGAAGTGAAACATTAAGATTTAACAACCTCCTTTTCGTTATTGAAGATGCTGACATGAAATCCATAAAAGAGGTGCTAGTTATACTGCCAGATTTAGTTCCAGGCACAAGGCAATGAACTACCCCTCGGCAAGCCACGTGGGATATCAAAAATAAGTGTTTTATCTTTTCTAACGCAGCAAGCTGCGGGGAATTAAACCCTACAGATTTCGCATCGCCCTTCAAATGATTAGAGTAATCTGTAAAATCTGTGGATTAAAAAAGGTGATTTGATGATCAAAAGAAGGAAAGACAGGTTTTCAACTATAATTCTTGCCGCCGGCAAGGGAACCCGTATGAAATCTTCACTGGTGAAAGTTCTTCACCCCATTTACGGAAAGCCGATGCTTTCCTACCCGGTTGCCGTGGCTAGAGATGTAGGATCGGAAGGAATCGTTATTGTAGTCGGTCATCAGGCAGAATTAGTAAAAGAATCTGTTAAAGATAAGGATCTTGTTTTCGTGTACCAGAGAAAACAGCTGGGAACCGGCCACGCCGTGCTTCAGACCAAGGATAGATTCCTTGATTTTGAGGGAACCATCTTGATTCTTTGCGGTGATGTACCTCTACTCACTCTACGTACTGTAAGGTCACTGCTTGACTATCATTTTTCGGGTGATGCGGCAGTTACGGTTTTAACCACCGTACTCGACACCCCGCACGGTTACGGGCGGGTTGTCAAAAAAACGGAAGACGATATCCTGAAAGTCGTGGAGGAGCGCGATGCAACATATGAGGAAAAGATGATCAGAGAAATAAATACAGGCATATACTGTGTGGAAAGCGAGTTTCTTTTTGAGGCCTTAACAGATATTGACAACAAGAATGCACAGGGCGAATATTATCTGACAGATATTTTCAAGATCGCCAGCAGAAAGGGATACACCGCGAGGTCGTTCATTGCCAATGATCCTGTTGAAGTTATGGGGATAAATACTCCTGATGACCTGAAATTGGCAACCCGTATTATCGAAGGGCGAATGAGAAAGGGGTCAAATCTCTATTAAAGATTTGGCCCCAAGAGAGTGGAGCATCCTATGTTATGAAAGCTTATATCCTCAGGGAATCCTCCCTGCAGCCCGCGCTATACTGTCTTTCGCGGTGTAAACATGAAACATGCTGGTGCTGCTCAGACTGAGGGTTCCTCAATAAAAATACGTACAACCTCTGGTTCAGAAAGCAGAGAATCCATCATCCCATGTATTAAAACCTTTCTCCGGTCCGACTCCCACGCCTTCCAGGCTTCAATGGTCGTCCATGTGCTGATGATCATGAAGTGCAAGGGATTATCCGCTGCCCGGAGTGTCTCACCACTAATGTAGCCGCGGCGGTGCACCGCATCTGACCTAACTTCCTGTATAAGGTGCCTGAGTTCATCCTCTTTTCCCGTCAAACAGTGTCTTTCAATCAATACTCTTATCATGTTTTTTCACCTCCC
>JAUSPI010000237.1 GCA_030655775.1 Syntrophales bacterium | reverse complement strand
GTTATTGTTCTTATAAAAAGATAGCTGTTGTGGCACGAGGCGGGGGTTCTTCCGGCCTCTTTGGTTCGGTACCCAAAAAAGGCGGCGTTGTATTGGATTTGACGGATTTATCAGACGTCGTTGAGGTTGATCAAGTTAGAGAATCGGTGACCACAGAGGCAGGTATTACATGGTGGGAATTAGATAGAAAGCTGAAAAGTCAGGGTTTTACCGTCATAAGTTATCCGTCCAGCGCCAAATCGGCAACTGTCGGCGGATGGATGATGGGCAATGGTCTTGGAATAGGCAGCTTAAAGTACGGGTCCCTCTTTGATCAACTTCTGTCTGCCCAGGTAGTCCTTTCTGATGGCACGGTGAGAGAATATGCGAGGGGACAGGGGTTGGAGTGGTTTTTTGAGTCCGAAGGGATGCTGGGGGTAGTTACCAAAATTTCCTTCAAAATTCGCAGAATTCCAGACGTAATCTCACATCATTTAATTTATTTTGATGATATGGAAGACCTCTTTGGCTTTCTTGATCCGTTGGTAAAGACAGCACCCTGTCCCTACGCCGTTGAGATTTTTGATCACAAATACCTTGCACTTCTTAAAGCGTCCGGCTATCGGGTGACTAACTTCGGTCCCCGAAGCGGCATTGTGCTGGTTACCTATGATGGTGAGAAAAGAGACGCCGAAGCCGGTAAAGGTACGATAGACGAGCTGGTTCACCGTTACTCCGGCGAGGAAATAGAAGGCGCAGATGATCAATGGCAACAGAGGTTCAATATACTGAGAATCAGGAGGAAAGCCCCCACTGTTATTCCCAGCAGCCTCCATATTCCTCTAAATAAGCTGAATCAATTTTATTCCGGTCTTGAGAAACTGGACAAGAGACCTATCGGTCTTTTGGGACATGTCGTTTCCAGCGATGAATGCATGATGATGCCGATGGTAGTGAGCAATGAAATGAAAATGACGGAGTATATCCTTGCCCTGCACACTCCACGGGAGCTTTCCAACCTGGCGATATCTTGTGGCGGTAAACCAGGTGGTGGGGTGGGTATATGGAATGCCCCTTATAAGAAGCAAATATTATCCAAACAAAGGATCGAAGAGATCAAGAAGAGAAAAATGGAGTTTGATCCCCAGGGTATTCTGAATCCTGGGATGTGGGTTGATTCACCGTTACTTTTCAACCCGGATATCTATCAGATTGCCATGGCAGTTGTTTCTGCAGCAGACAGGATAATCCCTGGAAGAGCGAGGAGATACGAGCAAGAGGGTTTCTTGGAAGAAATTATTGCCTGCAATCAATGTGGTTACTGCATGAATTACTGTCCAACCAGACAGGAATGGATTTCCTCCACACCCCGCGGCAGGATTCTTATGGCGAAAGACCTGATTGAGGGGGATTCCTTGAATCATCAGAAAATAATCCCCGAATACGTAAAATCAATCTTTCAATGTACCCTGTGCGGAAGGTGTGGAGTCGGCTGCAGTGCTGATATCAAACCGCAGGAGATGTGGAGAGGATTGAGGAGCAATCTTGTGCAGAACGGCTTCGAGCTTGAATGCTTGAAAGACTTGACAAGGAATATTTCCGAAGTGCAAAATATCGCTTCAAAACCGAATGATCAGAGAGCAAATTGGACAAAGAGGTTGAATTTTCCGTACGAACTTGGAAAAAACAGAGAAGCCAAGGTTATCTATTATGTTGGGTGCATAACGTCCTTTTACCCGGCGGTTCAGGACATAGCCCGGTCATTTTCCCGGATATTAGATTCAGCAGGTGTGGACTTTACTATTCTTGGTGATGAGGAGTGGTGTTGCGGTTATCCATTGCTGGTAGCCGGCCATGAACAGGATGCAGCGAAGTTCATGGATCATAATATAAGCAAGATAAAAGAATCAGGGGCAGAGAGCATGGTGATGACCTGCCCCGGGTGCTATCGGATGTGGTCTGAAGAGTATTATAATATTACCGGTAAAAGGGTGCCGATTGATATTTTTCACTCAACACAGTTCATTGCAAGGCTCATTGAAGAGGGTACTGTACAGTTTGGAGAACTGAACGACGATATTGCCTACCACGATCCCTGTGATCTTGGCAGAAACAGCAAAATATTTGATGAGCCTCGTTACATACTCGACAAGATCCCCGGTCTTAATTCTGTAGAACTGAGAGATAATCGAGAGTATTGCAACTGTTGCGGATCGGGAGGGGATCTCCTGGTATCAAATCAGGAACTTTCCCTTGATATTGCCCGGCGCAAGGTCCACGAATTTCTTGATACAGGTGCTCAGACCCTGGTAACGGCATGCCCCTCATGTATACGGTCTATAAATATGTCTAAAGTGGCGGAGAAAGCGCGGTTCAAGGTACAGGATATTTCCCAGACGGTCTGGGAGGCCATGTTGAAATGATAAAAAAATTATTGACAGAATTATTGATCTAATTTAGTCAATCAATGTGAGGAGACAGATTTCAAATCTGTCCACACTTCAGATTCAAGGAGAAAGCAATGCACGAAGAAATAAGGAACACCCCGTTGCATGATTGGCATCTATCTCATGGTGCCAATATGGCCGTTTTCGGCGGTTATGATATGCCGCTCTGGTATCCCTCGGGTGCAAAGAAGGAACATTTAACGGTTCTTACAAATGCCGGCATTTTCGATACAAGCCATATGGCCGTTATTATGGTTACCGGTACAGACGCTTTTGAATTGCTCCAGTTGTGCTTTACCAAAGATCTGAATGCCTGTGTGGGCAAAAAGAAAGCCCCCTTAAAACCCGGTAAGTGCGTCTATGGCGCGTACTTGAACGAAAATGGTGAACTTATAGATGATGCCATCGTGTCCCAGATAGAGCATAATATTTACATGATCGTTGTAAATGCCGGTATGGGGGGCGACGTTGCACGTCATATGACCTACTATGCCGGCTTACGAGACGTTGAGATAATAGATCTTACAGATAAAATTGGCAAGATAGATATCCAGGGCCCTATGGCTGCCGGTATCCTCATGAACATTCTGAAAGAACCGGAAGAAGTTTTTGACGAGATGTTCTACTTCACGTTTAAGGGTCATTTCGATAGTAGATCCACTCTTGCCGGTACGGTGAAACTTACCGACGGCACGCCTCTTTTGCTTTCCCGGACCGGCTATACCGGGGAGTTTGGCTTTGAAATCTTTGTGAACCCTGATCATCTTATCGGGACATGGGAAATGCTCCTGGCGGCGGGCAAGAAGTTTGATCTTATTCCGTGCGGTCTTGCTGCCAGGGACTCGTTAAGGGCTGGAGCTTTGCTTCCCCTCTCTCACCAGGATATCGGACCATGGCCGTTTATTAATCACCGCTGGCTTTTTACCCTGCCTTATAATGACGACGGAACAGGTTTTACCAAGAAGTTTATAGGTGACGAAGCCCTTCATAATATAGAAGAATCAGAACACACATGCGCTTTTGTGGGCTATGATCTTCGTAAGGTTTCCACCCATGACCCCGCAGCGTACGTGCTGGACGCTGCCGGCAATGAAATCGGAACGGTTTTAACATGTGTGAGTGATATGGCAATCGGGCGTCACGGTGATCGGATTTACAGCATTTCCAGCCCCGACAAACCGGAAGGGTTCAATCCGAAAGGACTCTGCTGTGGATTTGTCAAGGTGAAACCTAAGCTGCTTTCAGGTCAAATCGTGGAACTCAAGGATAACAGGCGGAAGATAAAGGTCATGATAGTAGATGACATTCGCCCGGATCGTACCGCACGCCGGCCGATAAAAGAGATGTTGAAAATTTAGAGTTCAAAGTTTAGAGTTCAAAGTTCAAAGTTTAGAGTTCAAAGTTCAAAGTTTAGAGTTCAAAGTTCAAAGTTCAGAACTTTGAACTCAGAACTTTGAACTCGAAACCAAATTAAAGGAGGGACCAGTGAAAGAGATCAGTCAATTAAATTTACCCGATGATGTTCGTTATGCAGAAGAACACGAGTGGGCCAGGCCCGAAGGTGAAAAGGTAAGGGTTGGAATCGACGACTATGCCCAGGATCAGCTCGGAGACATTGTGTTTGTCGAACTGCCTCAGGTGGGCGATACCTTTGAGAAAGACGAAGAGTTCGGGACAGTAGAATCAGTCAAAGCCGTTTCCGAATTGTATATGCCGATCGGCGGAGAAATCCTCGCTGTAAACACTGCCCTTGAAGAATTCCCTGAACTGTTAAACAGCGATCCGTATGACGATGGATGGATGATTGATGTCATACCCAACAATCCGGATGATTGGGATGCCCTCATGACCAAAGATGCTTACATTGAAGCGCTTAAAGGGGGGAAATAAATGCGTTACTTACCTCATACCAGTGAAGATATCACTTCGATGCTGGAGGAAGTGGGAGTGGATGGTCTCGACGGCCTTTTCTCGACGATCCCTGAGGACTGCCGTCACAGGGATGATCTCAATCTGCCGGAGCCATTGACCGAGTGGGAATTGAACGACCGTATGGGTGCTCTTTCAGACAGCATGGCCGTCTCTCCGGAATACAAAATGTTTATTGGTGCGGGCAGTTATCAACATTATATTCCGGCGTCGGTGTCAAGTCTCCTTGGCCGTTCAGAGTTTGTGACATCTTATACCCCCTACCAGCCGGAAATAAGCCAGGGGACATTACAGGCGATTTATGAGTATCAGACGCTTACCACCCGGCTTCTTGGCATGGAGGTGGCAAATGCGTCGATTTATGATGGCGCTTCGGCTCTGGCTGAAGCACTGCTGATGGCGCTCCGGATAACTAAAAAAAGAAAAGTTGCCATTTCATCTCTTATTCATCCTCTCTATCGTCGTGTGGTTCAAACGTATTGTGAACCATCCGGTTATGAAATTGCGGAGCTTCCATATCTTGACGATGGCAGGACCGATCTTTCTAAGCTTGCTGGAATGAATGATCTTGGAGCGGTTGCAGTTCAGTCGCCCAACTTTTTCGGATGTATTGAAAATCTGAAGGAAATCAGTGAGATGGTACATGAAAAGAGCGCCCTTCTCGTTGCTTCGTTTACGGAACCCCTTGCTTACGGACTTTTTAAAAATCCCGGGAGTCAGGGTGCCGATATTGCGTGCGGGGAAGGTCAAAGCCTCGGTATCCCTCAGTCGTTTGGTGGCCCGGTACTCGGCATGTTCGCCAGCAAGATGAAATATGTGCGCAGTATGCCCGGCCGCCTGGTAGGCAAAACCACCGACATGGACGGCAAAAGAGGCTTTGTTCTGACGCTTTCCACAAGGGAGCAGCACATCCGCCGGGAGAAAGCGACTTCCAACATCTGCACCAACAACAGTCTCTGCGCCCTTGCGGCTGCGATGTATATGGCTTCTATGGGTGGTACCGGGATGCGGGAACTTGCCATGCTCAACTATGACAAATCCGAGTATCTTAAATCGGAATTGAAAAAAGCAGGATTCAAAATAAACTTTGAAAGTCCTACCTTCAATGAGTTCGTTGTGGAATTCCCCGCAGGTTTTAAGAACACTTACGAGCGTCTCTTAGAGAAGAAGATAGTGGCGGGCCTTCCGCTTGCTCCCTACTATCCGGAACTTTCCAGCCACTACCTTTTATGTGTAACGGAAACAAGAACCAGACAAGACATAGATGCGCTGGTCAGGGAGGTGAAATCATGAAAGAATCTTTAGGCACTACCGGCCTGATACTTAATGAGCCCCTGCTCTGGGAAAAGGGGAAGAAGGGACGACGGGGATTTTCTTTACCCCGGCGTGACGTTGAGTTCTCTCCCCTGAATGAAGACCTTGCAGGTGAAGGCCCGGACTTTCCTGATCTCTCCGAGGTGGACGTGGTACGCCATTATACCCGGCTCTCCACATGGAATTTCGGAGTGGACACCGGTATGTACCCTCTGGGTTCATGCACTATGAAGTACAATCCCAAAACCAATGAAAGACAGGCAGGCCTTCAAGGATTTGCCGGGGCTCATCCCCTGCTTCCGGCCGGTTTGTCACAGGGAACGCTCAAACTGATGTTTGAGCTTGAACAGTATCTTTCGGAAATCACCGGAATGGATGCCGTCACCCTTCAGCCGGCGGCCGGAGCCCATGGGGAGTTTGCCGGAATGCTCGTAATTTGCGCTTACCACAAGAGTAAGGGTGAGCGACGTTCGAAGATCATCGTTCCCGATACCGCACACGGCACGAATCCTGCCAGTGCAACGCTGTGCGGTTACCAGTCCGTGCCGGTTAAATCCAATGAACAGGGAATCCTTTCTCCCGAAGCAGTGGCCGACGTTATGGATGAAGATACAGCAGGAATTATGGTGACCAATCCCAACACACTCGGCCTCTTTGAGGAAAACATAAAAAAAATAGCCGAAATAGTCCACGCAAAAGGCGGGCTCGTCTACTGTGACGGAGCAAACATGAACGCTGTTATGGGCATCGTACACATGGGCGAAATCGGGATTGACGTGCTTCATCTGAACCTCCATAAGACCTTTTCGACTCCACACGGTGGGGGCGGGCCCGGTTCCGGACCGGTCTGTGTTAAGAAACACCTTGAACCGTTTCTTCCTGTTCCCCGCGTGGTTGAGGAAAATGGAAAATATTCACTTTCTGAAGATTTTCCTGAATCTGTCGGCAAACTGCATGCCTTTTATGGAAATTTCGGTGTCATGATAAAGGCTTACAGTTATATCCTGAGCATGGGTCCCGGAGGCCTTAAGAAGGCCAGCCAGCTGGCTGTACTGAACGCCAATTACATCAAGGAAAAGTTGAAAGGGGTGTTTCATCTTCCCTATGACAGGCCCTGTATGCATGAATGCGTCTTTTCCGACGAGTTTCAAAAGGCTGACAAGGTTACAACCCTGGACATGGTCAAACGCCTTATGGATTACGGTTATCATCCGCCCACCATCTATTTCCCGCTTGTAGTGCATGGTTCGATCATGATCGAACCCACGGAAACTGAGTCCAAAGAGGACATCGATCTTTTCATTGAAGCACTAAAAGCGATAGCGGATGAGGCAAAGAAAAATCCGGAGCTGCTGCACGACGCCCCAAGCCGCTGCAAAGTAAGAAGACTGGATGAGACAACCGCGGCACGAAAGCCGTGCCTTGCCGGATGAAACCATTGAGGGGTCAGCTCGAAACAGACTCCATAACAGTCGGAGATTCCCCGCTGCTTGCGGCGGGGAGCTTCAATTTTAAATTACAGGCTTAAAAGTGAGTTACCCCCCTAAAATCGCATGCCATTCATCCTGGGTACAGCACAGAATATTCTGCACATAATTTCGAAAAAAATTTAATAAAATTTAAAAAATAACTTGTATTTTTATTTTTTTGGTTTACATACTCCCACTAATTAGGAAGGAAAATAAACAACAGGAGGAAAAGTAAAAGAAATGGACTCGCTCGCTTTCCAGAAAGAGGAGTTAAAGAGTGCGGAGGACGATCAACCCCCAGGTAGTATAATGGGCAAACCGTTACAGCCGGTTTTCTCTAATGTAACCACCCAAATTCACAGGATCAAAGAAAGACCGTTTGTCGTTAGTAAACAAGCCGGGATATTCTGCCAGAAGTTTTTCCCGGGAGTTACGGAAACCAACTGGAATGATTGGCGATGGCAGATCAAAAACAGTATTACAAGTTTAAAGGAATTAGAAAAAATTATTTTACTTACCCCAAAAGAAAGAAATCCAATTACCGATATTAGCAATTCCCTTCCCTTACGTATTACTCCTTATTATGCAAGTTTGCTTGATCCGGATAACTCTGAGCAGGCAATTCGCAAGGCTGTGGTGCCAAGAGAAGATGAGCTGTTAATCTCAGAGGGGGAGGCGGGAGACCCCCTTGCGGAAGAGCATACGAGTCCTGTGCCTAATATTGTCCACCGTTACCCAGACCGTGTTCTCCTGCTTTTCACAGATGTATGTTCCACCTATTGCAGGTATTGCACGCGTTCACATATGGTGGCAAAAAATAAAAAACGCTTCAGTAATGCTGTTCTATTGCGCGCGATTGAGTACATCCGTCAGAATCCCAATATCCGCGATGTGCTTATTTCCGGGGGCGATCCCTTGACCTGTTCGGATTCTCAATTGGACTTTATGTTATTCGAGTTACGAAAGATCCCGCATGTGGAGATTATCAGGATCGGAACAAAAGTGCCGGTGGTTTTACCTCAACGCATCACTAAGTCCCTTGTTAAGATGCTTAAAAAGTATCATCCTCTCTTTCTGAGCATACACTTTACCCATCCGGATGAAATCACTCCTGAAGTGACAGAGGCCTGTTCCCGACTGGCTGATGCGGGGATACCACTGGGAAGCCAAACGGTGCTCTTAAAAGGCATTAACGATAACGTAGAGACAATGAAACGTTTTGTTCATGGCCTTCTTAAAATTCGTGTGCGTCCTTATTACCTTTTTCAGTGTGATCCCATCCTCGGATCCGGGCATTTTCGTGTTCCCGTAGAAGAAGGATTGAAAATTATTCAGGGCTTGCAAGGGTTTACCTCCGGCTATGCCGTTCCGCATTACGTAATCGACTCTCCTGGCGGCGGCGGAAAGGTCCCTCTATTGCCTGAATATTTTATTGGGCGTGACGGGAATTATGTACTCCTGAAAAATTTTGAAGGAAGGATACTTAAGTATCCCGATTTTTGTAAAAGAATAAGTTAACGTATCATTACTCAATACTCCAAGAGGCGATCTATCGGAATCCCGGTAGATTGCCTCGCGTTTATATGACCCTGCAGAAATTGATGGACCGCAGATCATGTCTTTAAAAATGAAACAGGAATATCATGAAAACAGGTTTGACGTTTGATTTAAAAAGCGAATATATAAAGCAGGGCTTCTCTCCGGAAGAAGCTGCTGAATTTGATAGCGAAGAAACTGTCGAGGGCATTGAAAAAGCCCTGGTACAATTAGGATACAAGACCGACCGTATCGGGAATTTTAAGCAGCTTGTCCAACGGATCAATCACGGCGACCGGTGGGATCTGGTTTTCAATATTGCGGAAGGTATGTATGGTTTTGGCCGTGAAGCACAGGTCCCTGCGCTGCTGGACGCTTACCGGATACCGTATGTCTTTTCAGATCCTCTCGTGCTATCTTTGACCTTGCATAAGGGCATGACGAAAAGGATTATCAGGGACAACCATATCCCTACCGCCGATTTTGTCATCGTAAGTCATATCAGAGATGTTGAGAATGTCCATCTTGACTATCCTCTTTTCGCGAAACCGGTTGCGGAAGGGACGGGGAAAGGTATCACTGAAAAATCCCTCACAGAAACTCCCGGCGAGTTGCGTGTAGTATGTAAACAATTGCTAAAAAGATTTAATCAGTCTGTACTGGTGGAAGAGTATCTTCCGGGAAGAGAATTTACCGTTGGTATCGTTGGAACAGGCGAGGAAGCACGTGTAATCGGAGTTATCGAAATCATTTTAAACCAAAAAGCGGAAAGGAGTGGTTACTCCTACCTTAACAAGGCTCACTACCAGGATCGGGTAGAATATGTCCTGGTGGAAGAGGAGATGGAGAGAATCTGTAGTGAAATTGCCCTGAAGGCATGGCAGGCCCTCGAATGCCGTGACGGGGGAAGGGTCGATCTCCGTTGCGATAAGAATAATAATCCTAAATTCATGGAGATCAATCCTCTGGCGGGATTGAATTACCTTGATTCAGATCTCCCTATTATTGCCTATAAAAATGGCTATGCCTTTGCAGATTTGATTCGAATGATCATGGAATCCGCTTTAAGGCGGGTTCAAAAGTGAGACCTGGTTGTGTTTCCTTATGAAAAAACCAATTGTGATTTTATTTAATGAAGTCTCCGTTAATGCACGGAAAGATGAAACAGACGTTCTGGATCAGGTTCAGTTTGTAGACGCAGCGCTGAAAGAACTGGGATATGAGACCTTCCCTGTCCAGTTCTCATTGAAGATAGATAAAGTGGTGGAGGAAATTCGCAGAATCAAACCGATGCTGGTGTTCAACCTTGTAGAATCCATTCAGAATCACGGGGAATTAATATACTTCGCTCCGGCTGTCTTAAAGTTTTCGGGCGTACCTTTTACCGGATCCGGGGCGGATTCCATGTTTCTTACCACCCACAAACTCCTGGCTAAAAAAATGATACAGTATCATGGATTACCTACATCTCCATTTTTCACGCTGGAAGAAACACACCTGTTGCAGTCTGATCGTAGATATATACTGAAACCCATTTGGGAAGATGGTTCCCTGGGGCTGGATGAAGACTCGGTGTTTACCCGCTCCAATCGCGCAATATTGGAAAAGATAAAGACGCTGCCTTCGGAAGACTATTTTATCGAGGAATATATTGGCGGAAGAGAATTCAATATTTCCCTTCTTGCCACACGGGATGGTCCGATGGTACTTCCGCCTGCGGAAATCCTGTTTGTTGATTACCCGGAAGAGAAACCTAAAGTAGTCGGATATACTGCGAAGTGGCAGGAAGATTCTTTTGAATACCAGCACACTCAAAGGATTTTTCCTGCGGATTCACAAAGTCAATCTCTGTGCCGGACTTTGAGTGAGATTGCAAGAAAATGCTGGGAGATCTTCCTTCTTCGTGGATGGGCACGGGTGGATTTCAGGATAGATCAGCATAATAGACCATATATACTGGAAATCAACGCCAATCCCTGCATCTCACCTGACAGCGGATTTGTAGCTGCTACTCGTGAGGCGGAGATCCCATTTCCTATGGTTATTGATAACATCCTTAAGGACAGCCTGAAAGAAAAATTATGAATTTTGATATAACCAATATGGCTTTTCGTGATCAGGAAAGAGAAGATGATATTTACTCTATTGCGGAGATCGTGAAATCCACCGGGTTTTTTTATGATGAAGAGACAAACACTGCGGTGGAATTAATCCGGGAATGTCTGGAAAAGGGATATCTCAGCGGCTACTATTTTGTATTTGCCGATTATGAAGAAAAAACTCTGGCCTATAGCTGCTATGGTCCAATCCCCGGAACGAAAAGCGCTTTTGATTTATACTGGATTGTTACCCATAATGATTATCGCGGTTATGGAATCGGGAAAATCCTCCTGCAAGAAACTGAAAAAAGGGTAAAAGAGATGGGGGGAACAGCCCTCTATGCAGAAACATCCTCTCGCGAAAAATACATTTCCACCCGTATGTTTTATAGAAAAAATGTTTTTACTGAAGTAGCCCAGATAAAGGATTTTTACGATACCGGGGATGATAAAATAATTTACGTAAGACAACTGGTATAAAATGCTGGATTAATTTGAGATATAAATAGTGTTAACTTAAGTAGTTCCCCATGTAATATGGAATGTGTTACCGGTTATTGTTCGTGTCGGTATAATTATTATCGGAATGTGTGTCTTTTCGGAGACTGGAAAACCGGTGTTCAAGAGATCCGATACCAATTAGAAGTGATACTGTAAGTAACGTAATGATAATCGCTTCCAAGAAATGACCGAATCCCACCATTGCACCGATTCCTGCAAGAATCCAGATCACCGATGCGGATGTAATTCCTCTGACAAGCCCTTCGCGGGCTATGATTACTCCGGCGCCGAGAAATCCGATACCCGTAACGACCTGACCAAGCACCCGTGTCATATCGACATTCTCGCCAGAGTGAGCTACGCCGAGACTTATGAAGATATTGGTGCCGAGACAGATAAAAATGCTTGTTCGGATTCCGGCCGGTTTACCTGCCAATTGTCTTTCAGATCCGATAATACTCCCACATAATACAGTCAAAGCAATCTTGATCCAGAAATCGAATGAACTGATATCCATAAATTTATAACCTTCAAATATATAGTTGTTTCTGCAATTCCCCGATCATAATTGATAGGTACATGAAAGAAGAAAACCACTCAAAATCTCGATTATCATGTTTAATAACAATTAATCAATAAATTCTTGCAAAAGTGAATTACCCCGCCTAAAGGCGGGGCATCTATAATCAATCTCCTCCCCCTTGATGGGGGAGGACTAAGGTGGGGGTGAAAAATTTGTAATACCCCCTCTTCCTAAATAAATAGGAACAGCTGTACATGCTCAGTGATCAGGCAACTCATTTGGTCTGTGTTATAAAGGGGGGTAGGGGGATTTTACTCCTTGACATCCCAAGGTTTTTTGTTGACTATACAAAAGCTTTAACGAAATAACAGAAGGTATCATGCATTAAACAACAAACGATCTTTTCTTCCTAACACAAGAAAGGTTCTGAAGATGGTAGATAATCACAAAAACCCCGTTTTCTTCAAATAGGAGCGGGGTTTTGTTTGTCTTATAGTGAAATTATTTGATCAAAAGGCAGACCAATGCACGATGAACTCGAATGGCAGACAAGAAGAGACAGGATTAATAAAAAGCTGCAAACCCTAAAACCTGCGTGGAATATTATCAAATTCCGTGAAGGATTAGATGCCTCTGCCCTTGATTGTCACGCCGTTGAAGAATATCCGACCGCAAACGGACCTGCCGACTATGCACTTTTCGTAAAAGGAAAGCTGTTGGGAATCATTGAAGCCAAAAGGGTAAGGGTAGGCCCTCAGAACGTCCTTGAGCAGGCCAAGCGCTATTCAAAAGGTGCCTTTGACGGGTCGGGAAACTGGCACGGCGGCTACCGGGTGCCATTCCTGTATGCGTCGAACGGTGAAGTCATCTGGCATCTCGATGTTAGAAACGAAAAAAACATCTCGCGACAGATAGCCAATTTCCACACTGCAGACGCCCTTGAAGAGTTCTTTGAAAATGATAGGGCAAATGGACTGGAATGGCTTGCGAAAAACCCCGTTGATATCGAAAGTATAAGACCCTATCAGGAAGACGCCATCTACGCTATTGAAGATGCAATTACGAAAGGCAAACGTGCCATGCTCGTTGCCATGGCGACGGGTACGGGGAAAACCTTCCTGACCGTATCGCAGATTTATCGTCTTCTTGAATCAAAAGCAGCTCGAAGAATTCTCTTTCTCGTTGATCGTCGCGCCCTTGCTGCACAGGCAGTCCGGGAATTTTCCACCTTTGTTACGCCGCACAAAAATAAATTCGATCAGGAATACGAAGTTTATAGCCAGCGATTCCATCGCGAAGATATTGATGATGACAAGCCGTTTGATCCCAAAGTTTTGCCCAATTCATATCTGACATCGCCGCAGGAAACGCATACTTTTGTGTATGTTTCGACTATCCAGCGAATGACTATCAATCTATTCGGCTGGGAAAACGCCTTTTCTCAGGATCGAAGCGACCCTGATTATGAAGAGGAGGCGGGAAAAGTTGATATACCCATTCACGCGTTTGACGTAATAATCGCCGATGAATGCCATCGCGGATACACGTCAAAACAGACAGCCATCTGGCGGCAGGTACTCGATCACTTCGACGCAATAAAGATCGGCCTCACGGCGACACCAGCGCTGCATACCCTTTCTCTCTTCAAAGAAGTGATTTATCGTTATACGACGGAAGAGGCAATCCTCGCCGGCTGGCTTGTTGACTATGAAGCTGTAAAGATTAAATCAAATGTACGCATGAACGGTGTCTTTCTTGAAGAAGGAGAACATGTCGGTGTTATCAATACGACGACTGGGGTCGAAACGTACGACCAACTGGAAGACGAACGTGAATTTCCTACCGGGGGGATTGAGGTAAAAATTACGGCTCCGGAAAGTAATCGCAAGATTATCAAAGAGATCGCAAAGTATGCCTGCAAACACGAAGAAGAAACGGGTCGATTCCCCAAAATCCTGATCTTCGCAGTCAATGATCTCCCCCATACATCCCATGCTGATCAAATCGTCAGGATCTGTCGTGAAGAATTCGGACAGGGGGATGATTTTGTCCAGAAAATTACGGGTAGTCCAACCGTCGATCGACCGCTCCAGAAAATAAGAGAGTTCAGAAATCGCCCAAAGCCAAAGATTGTCGTTACAGTGGACATGCTTTCAACTGGTGTGGATATTCCCAGCCTGGAGTATATTGTCTTCATGCGCCCCGTCAAATCAAGAATCCTCTGGGTCCAGATGCTGGGAAGGGGTACCCGTAAGTGTGACGCGATCAATAAGGAAAAGTTTACTATTTTTGACTGTTTCGATGGGACATTGATTGAATATTTCAAGAATACAACGGACTTTGAGGTTCAAACGCCTGAAAAGGAACCGATATCCCTCCAGCAGGTCATTGAAAATATCTACCAGAACATAGACAGGACTTACTTCGTCAAGGCCCTCGTCAAGCGTCTCCACCGGATAGACAGAACGATGAGCGGCAACGCGAGAGAGAAATTTGCCGCCTATATTCCCGACGGCGATCTCGGAAAATTTGCGAAGAAACTGCCGGGAAAGATCAAGAGCGATTTCACAGACACCATGAATCTTCTGCGCAATAAGGATTTTCAGGACCTGCTCCTAAACTACGAGCGTGCAAAGCGGACCTTTCTGGTGGGATACGAGATTGAAGATGATGTTTCTTCAGATGTAATGATACGAATTGGAAGCGACTATCAAAAACCGGAAGATTATCTTGATTCTTTTACACGGTTTGTGAGAGAAAACCCTGAACAGATCGAAGCCATAAAGATTTTGCTGAAACGGCAGAAAGACTGGAAAACCGAAGCCCTTAAGGAACTTCGCGAAAAGCTTGCACTAAATAAATTCCCAGAAAAAGAACTCCGGAAAGCGCACCGGCTTGTTTATAACAAGGCACTGGCCGATATCATCTCAATGGTCAAGCACGCGGCCATTGAAGAGGAACCCATCTATTCCTGTGAAGAAAGGGTTGACCGGGCCATGCAAAAAGTAGTGTCCGGAAAAACCTTTACAGAAGAACAGACGAATTGGTTGGGCTATATCAGAGAGCATCTGATCGAAAACCTTACGATTGATCTTGATGATTTTGATTATATTCCCGTCTTCGAAAGACACGGCGGCAAAGGCAGGGCCAACAAGGTATTTAATAATGAACTTGAATCGCTGATAGCTGAAATCAACTTCGCGATAGCAGCATAAATAAAGTTGTCATTCCCGCGAAAGCGGGAATCCAGCTTTTTCCCTCCCCTTGTGGGAGGGATTGAGGGAGGGGGAAACTAACTTTATGTCCGACATTGTAAACAAACTCTGGGGATTCTGCCACACCCTTCGACACGACGGTATCGACTACGGCGACTATATCGAGCAATTGACTTATCTCCTCTTTCTTAAAATGGCCGATGAGAAGGGGATTATCATTCCCAACGGCTGCACCTGGGAGGCGATCAAGAAAGAATCCGGTCCCGCGCTGATCGACCTTTATACCGATACCCTTCGAAAATTGAGGGAAGAAAAAGGTCTCCTCGGTGATATCTTTACCCAGTCTGTACCCCGCTTTAATAATCCCGTGAATCTCAAACGGCTTATTACCATGATTGATGAGGACGAATGGTCGGCCATGGATGTGGACGTCAAGGGCGCCGCATTTGAAGGGTTGCTTGAAAAGGCGGCCAGTGAAGGGAAAAAAGGGGCAGGCCAGTACTTTACTCCTCGGGTCCTCATTCAGACTATTGTAAGAGTGATGAAGCCCGATCCCCGGGTCAGCCCCGATTTTACGATCTGTGATCCCGCCTGCGGCACTGGCGGCTTTTTGATGTGCGCCTACGAGTGGCTCATGGATATCACTAAAGAGGCTCTTGATCGTGACGTCACCAGGCGAATCAAAACAAAAACCTATTACGGGCAGGAGTTGGTCCCTCGGCCGAGAAGGCTGGCTTTAATGAACCTTTTTCTTCACGGTCTTGAAACGTCTATATATCTTGGCGATTCTATCTATGAACCCTACAAGGGCATTTTACATAATTGCATTTTAACAAATCCGCCATTCGGCACCAAGGGCGCGAATCAGGCCCCGGATCGTGACGACTTTACCATCGCCACGAGCAATAAACAGCTCAACTTCGTCCAGCACGTCGTGAATATCCTTAAAGACGGTGGTCGTGCCGCCATTGTCCTTCCCGATAATTGCCTGTTTGAAGATAAGGCAGGTGAGGTTTTTGAAATCCTCATGCAGGACTGCAACCTCCATACAATCCTTCGCCTTCCCCGTGGAACCTTTACTCCTTACAGCCCCGGCGTAAAAGCGAATGTCATCTTCTTCCAGAAAGGGCTTTCCACGGAAGACATCTGGATCTTCGATGCCCGTTCAAACGTGCCCGGAATAACTAAAAAAGAACGTCCTCTCACGCCGAAGCACTTTGAAGAATTTGAATCCTGTTATGGCGCCGACCCGAACAGCCGGAGCGAGCGGAAAGACCTGGGCGAAACCGGCAGATTCAGAAAATTCCATATAAGCGACATCAAGGAACGTGATTACAAACTCGACATCATCTGGCTCAGGGATGAAACGCTTGAAGATGCAAACGACCTGCCGGAGCCGCAGGATCTCGCCGCCGAGGCGATTACCGAACTTGAAGCAGTCGTAGACGATCTGAAGGAAGTTTTACAGTTGATAGAAACAAACGGGGAGGAGTTCTAATCATGCAAACTTTCCCCGAACATTGGGAAGCTGTTTCGTTAAAAGATGTTGTTTCTTACCGTAAAGGGAAAAAACCAAAGGTTTTAAGCAATACCAAAACAGGTGGAACAGTCCCTTATGTTGACATAAAAGCTTTTTCGACTGGAGAGATTAGGCGGTATGCAGATATCGAATCATCTAACTTAACTTCTAAGAATAATGTTCTGGTTGTTTGGGATGGTGCTAGAAGTGGCTTAGTTGGTATTGGGCAAGAGGGTGCAATAGGTTCAACAATAATGGCTCTCCGGTCCATCGCAATTGACTCAATATACCTTTTTAGATTTCTTCAAACTCAATATGACACCATTAACTCAAATCCGAGGGGTACAGGTATTCCGCATGTAGACCCTGAATTATTTTGGAATATCAAAACCCCGATAGCCCCCCTCAATGAACAACGCCGCATTGTGGCAAAGCTGGGAAAACTCCTGAAAAAAGTCGATGCCTGCAAGGAACGCCTCGACAAAATCCCCACCATCCTCAAACGTTTCCGCCAGTCCATCCTCGCCGCCGCCTGCTCCGGCCGCCTTACCGAGGACTGGAGAGACGAACATCCTAAGGCAAGACCTGTTGAAACTAAGGGTGAAACAGCAGTATCAACAAATTGTTTGATGGAGATTCCACAAACATGGCGATGGGTGAATCTACCTAAGACAGGGGAGATGCGCAGAGGAAAGTCACGACATCGCCCAAGGAACGCACCATTTCTGTTTGGGGGATCCTATCCATTCATACAGACCGGTGACATCGCACAATCTGGTAGTAGAATTACCAGTCATAAACAAACATACAACGAAGCCGGCCTCGCACAGAGCCGCCTTTGGCCAGCAAGTACCGTTTGTATTACTATTGCTGCCAATATTGCTGAGTCGGCTCTCTTGACTTATCCCGCATGCTTTCCAGACAGTGTTGTTGGTATTATCGCTGACGAAACCATTTCTTTGCCAGAATTTCTTGAGTTTTTCATCCGGACAGCGAAGACTGATCTTTCTACATTTGCCCCAGCGACAGCGCAAAAAAATATTAATATCAAGATCCTGGGTGATGTTCTTATCCCGTTGCCTCCACTATCCGAGCAAAAAGAAATCGTCCGCCGTGTAGAAGCCCTCTTCAAAATTGCCGACCAGATCGAAGAACGCTACACCAAAGCCAGAGCCTACGTCGGCAAACTCACACAATCCATCCTCGCCAAAGCCTTCCGCGGAGAACTCGTCCCCCAGGACCCCAACGACGAACCGGCCTCAGAACTTCTAAAAAAAATTAAAGACGAAAGAAATTATGATGAAGAAAAAAGCAGGAAAATAGTTAGTGCTAAAAGGAACTTTAAAAAACGGGACAAATTCCATGTCAGAGATAAATAAAGAGGGATTTTTAAACGGGAAACTGGAAATCGTTCAGAGAAGTAATATTTACTGGGTATATGCTAATAAAATCAAGGCAGTAATGTACGCCAACAATTTTACTCATTTTTGGATAGATCGCTCTAAGGAGCTACAAAACATTATGAGAACAAAAGCCCCTGATGTTGTTGGCGACTGGTACAGGTTTCAATTTGAGGGATTTACTATAACATTTTCACTTTCTGACGATGCAATCAGACAATACCAACCCATCGTTAGAGAATTTTCCTCATTTGGTACCGCCGTTAAAATATTGGGTAACTACGAGAATTATTTCTCGGAAATCATAAAAGAAACCATCAGTAGCTTCCCAGAGAATGTCGACGCTTTTTCAAAAAAACATAAGACTGGCAATATTAATCTCCATAATGTGAAAAATTTTATGTGGAAAAAACTTGGCCGCGGCCTGTCTCTTATAGAAGATGTATTTGAACATAAATTTCACCCATCGTATAAACCCTGCATCAACTTTTTCTTTGAATTGAGAAACGTCGCTGTACACAACTCCAATATAGCTGACGAGAAACTATGTGAATTAGCGGAATCTGAATTCATAAAGTCTAACGGGAAAATCAGCTGCGGCAACAACGTGGAATGGTCATTATCTTCAGTACTTCAGTTGAATCAGCTTGTCCTTCAAATATTGGATGAAGCCGACGCTGTAATATGTTCCCCTTTACGATTAGAAATGAGTCCGGGACGTCGGCACTGGTATTACTCTGAGAAATAGGGGCAAATCCTAAATTTATTTGATATCAAAATTCAAGGTCAAGCATTATTGGCTAAAAGAAATATTTTTTAATACTATTAAGGATACTTTATTATGAATAATCAACAACTGAAAAGAATCATTATCTTTTTTGTGCTATTTATGACATTAGTCGGCGTTGCTCTTGCAGAAGCAGAAAAAACTTCAACTTTGACAACTGCTTCAAATGACAAAAAACATTTAATCGATTCAAAGCCAAATTCTATTGAAAGTGCCTCATTCCAAGATGGTTCCGGAAAGAGACAAAACAAAGGTATAAATAATCTATTTACCATCCTCTTGCCAGCGATTATCTCAATATTTTTTGGTGGCTTCGCTGGTGCCATAGTGACCATTATTTATTCACGGCGAAAGGCAAGTAAAGAATTCAGTTCTTTAATTGTTGCCTTTTGTGTGGAACTGGTTTCTGCTTTTGAGCGTTGCGTCACATACTGCCTGCAATTGAAAAAAGGAGAAATATCTTATTCGACACTGTTCGATTTCACGAATGAGTCTACTCTTTCGAAATTTGCATCAGTCTCCCAGAAGCCCGACATTATTGTAGCAATAGTTGACCTTAAGTCGAAATATTTTCAAATCGGGCGTCACGTTAGTGAAGCCGCGAATCTTGCAATGCAGGGAGCTTGTGCTCCTGATAAAGAGGAACAAGATAGATTGATGAAATCAGCACGACAAGCTCAAGGTACGGCAATAGCTTTCTTCAATAGTTCTTACGAAAGCATTGAAAAAAACACTGACCTTCTCATCAAAACAGCCAAAATAATATCACCAGGAATTCTCGTTAATGATCTTTCTTCTAGATTTACGTTGGCTCAAGAGAAGAAGAAATTGGATGTAGGAAAATAAATAGAAAAATGAGTATCAAAAAGTATATCCTATGTGCTATAGTTCACACAATACGTGAATTACTACACCCTTAATATACTATGGATACAATTTCAGGATTAGGAAAAGAATCGAGAAACCGCCTTGCCAAAGTCATGCGGGAGACAAAGGGTACCGTTTCGGTCCGGCAGGTAGCGGATATTCTTCAATTGACTCCTGACAGAGCAGCAAAGATGCTGTCCCGCTGGGCAAGCCAGGGGTGGGTCTCGCGCGTTCAAAGAGGTTTGTACGTCTTCATACCAATCGAAGCACGCTCTACCGATATCGCGCTTGAAGATCCATGGATCGTTGCCGATCAGCTTTTTTCTCCATGTTATATCGGTGGCTGGAGTGCCGCGGAATACTGGGAATTGACTGAACAGCTTTTTCGAACCATCGTTATCATGACGACTCGCAAGCCGCGCAATCGAAAGCCTGTGATCAAAGGCACCGGGTTCTTGCTGCGCACTGTTTCTCCTGATGTCATGTTCGGAATGCGGTCCGTCTGGCGGGGGCAGGTAAAGATAAATGTATCTGATCCAACACGAACGCTATTGGATATGTTGGATGATCCTGCTTTGGGAGGTGGGCTACGCCCCATGGTGGATGTGTTTAATACCTACATGGCGTCAAAAGATAAAGACGTAGACCTGCTGGTTAAATATGCATCACGCTTGGGTAATGGCGCGGTATTTAAACGATTAGGTTTCCTCGCAACCCGATTTGCGCCAACAGAACAAGGTTTGATTGATTCATGTCGGACTCGTCTCACCAAAGGAAACGCAAAGATTGACCCATCAATGCCGGTGGATAAACTAATCACAGCGTGGAATTTATGGGTGCCAGCCAACTGGGCGAAGGAAGGCAAACGTGATTAGCAGACAGGACATCATGGATTTTGCCCGGGAGTTTGGTTACATCAAATACCGAATGAGGTTGCCAAAATTGGAATTATGGGTGATAATATTTGAACATTTTGCAGACAGTATGGGAGGAAAACATGTTGAAACAATTTAAAATCATTGTTGAGAAACATCCTGACGTTTATGTGGCATACCCTCTCGGATTGAAGGGTGTAGTAGTGGGTGAAGGCGACACCTATGAAGAAGCGCTAAACGATGTAAAGTCGGCAATTACTTTTCACATTGAAACCTTTGGAAAAGAAGTATTTGAAGACGAGCCACCCGTTTTGGAAGCCTTTATTGCCGAAACAAGAGTAGTCATGTAATGACTAAATTTCCTACAGACGTTCCCATTAAAAAGGTAATCAAGGTTTTTGAGTTGTTAGGATTCCGACTTGTGAGGGAAGACAATCATATTGCCATGGCACGGGAGAACGCTGATGGAACTCGAACACCCATGACAATACCCAATCATCGTACAATAAAAGGTTCAACATTGCGTACCATACTAACACAGGCCAGCATATCGAGAGACGATTTCCTGGAAGTTTATAAGAACAAGTAAAATCCATCCTTCAAGATTAGCGGGTTTTGCATGAAAAAAATTGCTGACATCCCCAAATTAGACCGCCCCCGCGAAAAATTGCAGAAGAAAGGCGCGGAGGCGCTATCCGATCTTGAATTAATGGCTATCCTTGTTGGCAAGGGCACAAAAGGACATGATGTTATGTCCGTAGCGAAACGGATTTTGGAGATATTGGATTCCGGTGATGAAAAACCAAACCTTAAAGAACTGCAGAAAGTTGAAGGTGTAGGCCCGGCGAAGGCAACGTTGATAGCCGCCGCGTTGGAATTCTCCCGCCGTCGTATTCGTCCGGAAGGATTAAAGATATCTTTTCCTGCTGATGTGCTTCCATTGATTCAGCATTTTGCCGACCGAAAGCAGGAGCATTTTATCTGTGTTTCCGTTAATGGCGCTAATGAAGTTATTACAAGCCGTGTTGTTTCAGTTGGTCTTGTCAATAAAACACAGGTTCATCCCCGAGAAGTCTTTGCTGATCCCATTACTGACCGAGCATCGGCAATCATCATTGCCCACAACCATCCCTCAGGAGGATTAAAACCAAGCAACGAAGATATTGAGGTGACGAAACAATTAAAATCTGCTGGTGAAACCCTGGGAATCAAGCTCCTTGATCATATTATTTTCAATCATAAAGGCTATTACAGTTTTCTGGAAAATGAAGAGATGTAAGCATTTGCTGAAATGGCAGTGAAATTGGTGGGAGAGAGATAAAGCTTTATCCTCGCAATGACCAAGGTTGTTCAGGTAAGGAAACGGCGGTTGAAAAAGGGAAAGTTGAGATATGAATGAGCAAATAGAAACAGGTAAAATAGTTATATATCAGGCAGAAGACGAACAGGTATCTCTGGAGGTTAAATTAATTGAAGATACTGTTTGGCTGGATACTCATCAGATGGCGGAACTCTTTCAGCGGGAAAGGACCGTTATTGTCAGGCACGTAAAAAATATCTATAAAACCGGTGAACTGTTGCACGGTTCAACCTGTGCAAAAAATACACAGGTTGCCAAGGACGGCAAAAAAAGGGTGATGGATTTTTATAACCTGGATATGATCATTGCTGTCGGTTATCGCGTCAATTCATTACGAGGCACCCAATTCCGCATCTGGGCCAATAAAATACTGAAAGATTATCTTGTCACGGGCTATGCGCTGAATGAAAAGAGATTACAATCACAGATTGAAAAATATGAAGCGCTTAAACAATCAATCAGGCTTATCGATAATATAGTTGATCGCAAACTGCTCTCCATGTCTGAATCTGAAGGCCTCCTGAGGGTTATTGGTGATTTCAGCTATGCTCTGGATACGCTTGATCGATACGACTATGGAAAGCTGGAATTAGTCCGCGTATCTGACCGTACAGCGAAACGAATTTTATATGAAGAAGCGAAAGGCGCTATTAAGACAATGCGGGGAAGGTTGGGTGATTCCGCCCTGTTTGGACGTGAAAAGGATAATTCGTTCAGCAGTTCTCTGGATACGATTTGCCAGACTTTCGACGGCAAGGATCTCTATCCCAGCATTGAAGAAAAAGCAGCACATCTTCTGTATTTCATTGTGAAAAATCATTCATTCGTAGACGGGAATAAGCGTATCGCCGCTGCTATTTTTACATGGTTTCTTGATCGGAATGGCCTGCTTTATAAATCTGACGGAACGAAACGCATAGCAGATAACGCTTTGGTTGCATTGACGTTGATGATTGCCATGAGTGATCCGAAGGAAAAAGACGTGATAACAAAAATAATTGTTAATCTTATAAATAAGGACAACTGATCGAAGGAAACGAGAAAAATCTGGAACATGTTCACATTTATTTGGAGAGAAACGCAATGAAAAAGAAATTCAAAAGCGTGTATCAATTTAAGATTACATTGAAAGACATTAAACCTCCTATCTGGCGAAGGATACAGGTTCCGGAATCTTATACCTTTTGGGATTTGCATGTCGCCATACAGGACGTCATGGGGTGGCTTGATTATCATCTTCATCTTTTTGGAATAATCAATCCTTCTACAGAGCTGAAAGATGAAATAGGAATTCCATATGAAGATTTTGAATTTGACAAAGAAACCCTTCCTGGATGGGAACTGAAGATAGCTGATTATTTTTCCATGGAAAATCCAAAAGCAGATTACCTGTACGATTTTGGGGATGGCTGGGAGCATGTGATAGAGTTAGAAAAAATAGTTGCTCGAGCGAAAGACGTTAAGTACCCGGTTTGTGTCACAGGAAAGAGGTCATGTCCACCTGAGGATTGTGGCGGAATATGGGGATATCAGGATTTTCTCGAAATCATAAAGAATCCTGATGATGAAGAATATGAAGAGATGCTGAGATGGGTAGGTGGAGAATTTGACCCTGAAGCCTTTAATATAGAGGATGTCCATTTTGACGATCCTGATAAGCGTTGGAAGACTGCATTTAGATAGTATTTGAGTAGAACAGAGCAGGAACGGGTTCACAGATAAAACAGAAATCGGCAAGGAGGTTTTTTTAAAATGGCAGAAGATATATTAGTGTATAGTGGAAAATCCAAGGACGTCTATGAAATCCAGGACGGACCCTATACGGGGAAATATCGATTCGTTTTCACCGACCGGGGGACTGGATACATAGAAAACGGGGAACCCGTATTTGACCCGGGATACGATGTGGTCGTCGGAGAAATCCCCGGGAAGGGAGCCATCGTCTGTAAATTCGTTACATATTTTTTCAGGCTTCTAAAAGAACACAACATCCCGTCCCATTATATTGATACTGTCGACGATAACGTCATGATCGTAGAACCGGCAACGCCTATAGGCATGCCCGTTCAGGCCCCCGAATTTGAGGGATCGGAACCGCTGAATAACCTCGAATTCACCTGGCGGAACAACGCCCAGGGAAGTTTTTGGAGGCGGTACCCTTTCGTAAAACCGGGGAAAAATCTCCACAAGATTGTCGAGGCATGGACTAAGGGGGCAAGCGACGTTCTGATAACATTCGACGCACTTGAAGCAGCCGGCGTTATGACCAGCGATGAAATAACCTATGTCAACGAACTCGTGAAGGACATCGCGACGGTGGTTTCGGACGAATTCGAAGCCAAGGGACTTCATATAATAGATGGCAAATTCGAGCTGGGCCGCCTGAAAGAGGGCGACGGCAAGATCATCCTCATCGACGAGATATCTCCCGATGTACTTCGAGTCTGCAAGGGTTATACACCCGATGCCGAGGGGAACTGTTCGATTTATGGAAACTGCATCGAAACGGGACTTGTAGATGGCAAACGAACCATAAAGGCAAAGAACCAGCTCACAGCGGCTGACCTGGAAAAGATTTTCCTGGGTTAACATGTGACAGTTTCGTAAAAAGTCGGACTTCGTTCCTCTCTGTCATTCCCGCGCAGGCGGGAATCCAGTTATTGTAAGGTGTTATAGACTCCCGCCTGCGAGGGAGTGACAAGATTTGGACTTTTTACGAAAGCATCAACACTTTTGGTCAGGGGTACTTTTAAAACCTTGAAACCCGAAACTGAAAATCCGCAACTAAAAACGTGGCTTTGCGTAGAACTGCCTGCCATTCAGTACAGGGAAGCGCTGGCTCTGCAACATAGTCTTGTGGCTGCGAGAAAAGAGAGGGTCGTTGATTCTGAAATTGTCTTATTGCTGGAGCACCCCCCGGTTTTTACCCTTGGTCGCAGGGGAGGTGAGGAAAACCTGGTGGTATCAGGGGCATTTCTGGAAGAATCGGAAATCCCGGTAATACAGGTGGAGCGTGGTGGCGACATTACCTTTCATGGTCCCGGCCAGCTCGTTGTGTATCCTGTTCTTGACCTGAAAGAAGTAGGGCTGAGTGTGGTTGATTATGTTACGGGTCTCGAAGAGATTATGATTCGGACGGCCGGGGATTGGGGAATTACGGCTGAGCGTAATCCCGTAAACAGAGGAATCTGGGTTGGGAATAATAAACTGGGGAGCGTTGGGATAGCTATTCGCCGGGGGGTTTCTTTCCACGGTTTTGCGTTTAACGTCAACCTCTCGTTGAAACATTTTAACTGGATAAATCCCTGCGGCCTGCAGAGTGTCGGGGTGACATCGATGGAACGGGAACTTTCACATAGTATACCCATGAATCGGGTGTACGAGGCCGTAAAGAATCATATCGAAGCGGTTTTCGGGGTTGAGCTTGTAAATATAAGCCTGTCGGAGCTGCAGAATCTTTTGAAAAGCCCTGCATAGTGAAATAAATTTGAAGTTGTAGGGTCGGGTTTAACACCCGACCGCAAACGGTGGCATATAAAATGCCACCCTACTTTTACGAAGGAGTGGTAGTGATTCAGCACAGAGAAACAAAAGCACGGGTTTCTAAACCCCGCTGGCTCAGGCGAAGCCTTCCAACTGGAGCAGACTATGAAAAAGTCAGGACCATGCTCAAAGAAGGCAGGCTTCACACCGTCTGCCAGGAAGCCAGATGCCCCAATCTCTGGGAATGCTTTTCCCGGCATACTGCGACTTTTCTCATTATGGGTTCCCGCTGCACACGCAACTGCGGTTTCTGTGCGGTGGCCCATGGACCATCAGAACCGCCTGATCCCGGTGAACCGAAAAGGGTTGCCGAGGCCGTACAAAGCATGGAGCTGAACTACGTGGTCGTTACTTCTGTCACCAGGGATGATCTCCCGGACGGTGGGGCTGGTTTTTTCGCGGAAACGATTAAGGAAATTCGTAAAAAGGTGCCCGATGCGCTTGTGGAGGTCTTGATACCTGATTTTCAGGGTAATGAATATGCACTTCGAACGGTTCTGGATGTTCGGCCCAACGTTTTGAACCATAACATAGAGACTGTTTCGCGTCTTTATCCATCGGTCAGGCCTGATGCCGTGTACCGCCGCTCACTGGAACTCTTAAAACGTGTGCAAAAGTATGATTCAGCCATTATTGCCAAATCAGGTCTCATGCTCGGCCTGGGAGAATCTTCCGAAGAAATCCGCAAAGCTCTTCAGGATCTTCTTGATGCGAACTGTAGCATACTGGCACTGGGCCAATATCTTCAACCAACAAAGGAACACCTGCCGGTGGAACGTTTTATTCATCCTGATGAATTTGATAACCTGCGGGAAAGCGCTCTCGAAATGGGTTTTTCTGAGGTTGCCAGCGGGCCGTTTGTCCGGAGTTCTTATCATGCGAAAGAACTCTATCAAGCTGTATCTGAGGGGGTTGCTTGTCATTCTGAACTCGTTTCAGAATCTAAATAATGTGAAGATCCTGAACTCATCCTGAGATCCTGAATCAAGTTCAGGATGACATAAACATAATTCAGGATGACATAAACATAATTCAGGATGACATAGGACATAATTCGGAGTGACACTAAAGGATGTTCAGATAATGATTAAACCGTCAAGAAGTGCAATAAAAGCCGTAACAATAGCCTTATCGGTCATGTTGCTCATTGCTGCTACCATTACAGGATGCCGCAGGAGTAATGTAGATGTAGCGATAATAACAACGGCGGATCTCCAGAGTAAGGTAGTACCGTATGATACTAAGATAGAGGTGGATGGAAAGGATCAAAAAATTGCAGTCGGTGGACTGGAAAGAATTTCATCATTGGCAAAAAAAATTAAATCTGAAGTCGACTGTTCACTTTTCGTGTCAACAGGAGACGACTTGATAGGTGCCTTTTACGATAAGTTCAAAGGGATTCCGGAAATCAAGGCTATGAATATGGCCGGCTACGATGTAGCCACACCGGGCAACCATGAGTTTGATTTTGGAGTGGATCATTATGTGGGTGCCATTAAAAATGCCAGGTTCGACATCGTATCGTCCAATCTTATAATCAGAAACGAAGCCCTGTCTAAACTGATTAAGCCATATATTATTAAAGAAATCAAAGGATTGAAGATTGGAGTGTTTGGCTTAATGACGCCGGAACTGTCGGAGGTGAGTAATGTAGGAGACGGGGTGAGCGTTGATAAGGATATTGTTGGAGTTGCTAAGAAAATGGTCGAAACATTGAAGAAAAAAGGGGCAACGATGATAGTTGCCCTTACCCACATAGGCACGCAATTAGACCGGGAGTTGGCAAAAAAAGTAGAGGGAATACACGTTATCGTTGGTGGACACAGCCATGAATATGTTTATGAGACTGTGGTGGGTCCGAATGGGTGGAAGACAGTAATAGTCCAGGATGGTGCTTGTGGTGAGAAAATGGGCGTTTTACGGTTCAAGTTTAACGGTATCGTCAACAATCCAAAATGGCAGACGGTGATACTCGATAAAAGTGTGGGGAAAGATGAAAAAACAAAAGAATTTTTAGCTGTATATGTAGATAAATACAATGAAAATTTGAAAAACCCAATTGGAATTAGTTTGACTGATTTAGATGCACGTAGAAACACAGTCAGAAGAAAAGAGTCGATTCTTGGAAATTTAATAACAGATTCATGGACACATTGGTTCAAAACCAAGGGAAAAGATGTCGATGTAGCGCTTATTAATGGCGGCGCCTTAAGGGGAGACAGGGTTTATCCTGCAGGTCCTGTAACTCTTGGAGATCTGATTGAGATCTATCCCTTTGGAGACACGGTGATGGAAGCCACATTAAATGGTGTACAACTGCTTCAAATCCTCGAAATAAGCGCATCTTCACTTAGGGTTCCAGGTGATGAATGTTCGGGAGGCAGTAGAGCACAGGAGGGCGGTTTTTTGCAGGTGAGCGGAGTAAGACTGGATATCGACACGGCAAATAAACCTTTTTGCGCGGTATATGGTGGCAGAGATGTTAAAAAGATTCTTTCAAAGGGGAAAAGAGTAGTAAAGGCTGAGATTTTAGAAAATGGAGCGTGGAAATCTATCGAGAAAAATAAGGAATACAACGTTTTAATGAATTCCTGGCTGGCAAGTGGTGGAGACGGTTATTATATGTTCCGGGGTATTAAAAACAAGAAAGATACAACCTTTTCAATAGTCGATCTGTTATTCTTATACATAAAGAAAAACAGCCCCATTAATCCACAGTTGGAAGGAAGGATAAACATCAGATAACCCGAAAGTTTCTGTAAATTGTCATATTAAATTTCCTGTAGCCCTGTCGGGGAGTTCAAATCACTTTTCGATTACGTCTTGCTTGACACACAAACCTCATTTTTTATACTTTACTAACTTTGACAGCTTCGTAAAAAGTCATAAACTGCACCATTTGTCATGCTGAACTTGTTTCAGCATCTAATTATTTCAGTAAGTTAGAGACCCTGAATGATCCTGAAACAAGTTCAGGACATGATTTTGGGTGACAAAAAAGACTTTTTACAAATACGTTAAATTTATTTCCGTTTATTTTTCAACGTTTTATCAAGCCAATTGAGGATGCGCTCATTTGATATCATAATTGCACCCATCTGGCAGTGCTCTTCGGCCGCTTCTTTCACGGTGAACAGCATGTAGTCCTTTGGACTGCGCAGCGCTTCATAAAGGTGTTTTGCCTGTATATGGAAATCTTTATCCTCCTCGGAGTCAACAACAAGCATGTGACAGGTGATCATATCTACACAATTTTTCAAATTGTAGGCTCTTGTCATCCGCAGGTAATCGCTGGGGGATTTCGCTCCAAATGTCCACATACCGTTATGAAAAACCCATCGTAAACCGGTGTTCTTTTTCATCATCCCATACATCTCTTTGTCGAATTCGTCTGATGCGGATTTGTTGTCGAGTATTTTTTCAATATGTTTTTTGATTTCCGGAGGAAAGTGACTGGTAATTCCGGCATGAAAATTAAAAACGCCGCCGTTTGCGATACATGCTGTGATTCGGTGTTCATAGGCAACTGCCCGCGGAGCCAGGTACCCTCCCATGCTGATACCAATTAATGCAATTCTTTCAGGGTTAACCTCAGGCAGTGTGAGGGCAAAGTCGACGACAGGTGTGACCACCGTTTCCCAGTTCGGACGAAAATGAATTTTCTGTTTACGGATAACTCGGCCCTGCCCCGGTCCTTCAAACAGGAGACAATTGTAGCCCCGCTTTACTGCAAAAAAAGCTACTTCAAAATAGAGTTCTTCAGCCGTACCGTCGAAACCGCTATGGATGATCAATAGCGGTCTCTTTATTCCGGAATTGTCAACAAGACAAAGGTATCCGGGTAGCGTAGTTTCTTCAAAAGGAATTTCCACAGGTTTAATGGGATGGTCCGAAAGTCTGGCGGCTTTTATAAAACAAAAGCGGCTTTTACCCCAGGTTTTTAAAATTCTTGGGTCTTTCGGGTTTGTATGGAGAAAGAATTCTGCTGTCCGGTAATAATTGGAGGCTCGAAAATATGCTCCTCTCGCACTTACCGTATGCCCCTCTTTGAGGAATTGATCTGCCGCTTTTTCGAGTCGCTGTGCCGTCTTTACCCATTCGGCGTACCAGCCTTCATCATCTCCTTCCTTGATGCCGTAAGCCGTAGAAAGGCACTCTCCGATATCTGCACCACCGCTTACTGTGTAACCAATGGTGCGGAGGCATTGAAAAGAATACTGCGGGTCTTTGAAAATGAATTCCATGGCGTTTGAATGGGTGGTGAGAGAAGGGATTGTAAAAAATAAAAACAAAGTGAGAGTAGCGGTTAATATAAGTATGGTGCTGTACCCGGTAGTTTTTTTCACTTTAAAACCTCCTTTGATATATAATCCGGATTTTCCTACAAATTGAAGCTCCCCGCAACAAGTTGCGGGGAATCTCCGACTGTTAAGGAAAATGTTTATTTTTTATTCGCTCGCTAACCCCGCCGCAAGCAGCGGGGAATGCGCTCGCTGTTCAGTTCATTTGCTCACAACACCGAGATAAAAACCTTATAGTCCCCTCTCCCTTGACGGGTATATAGATTGGAGAGAGGGATTTAATTACTTAATGGATTCGATTTCTTTTTGTATTTCCCTGCCTTTTTCGCTGTACTTTGGGAAGTATTTGAGTGCCGCCTTGAAATGGAAGAGGGCGCTTTTTAACGTCTTTTTTTTCTTGAAATAAATCCCAAAGTTGTAATGAGAATCGCCCTGTTCATTTGCTTTGCCATAGGCCATTGCAAGATAGTAATATGCATTTATATTGTCCGGATCTTTTTCATTGAGCTTCCTGTAAAGATTGAGAGATGTTTTATAATCACCTGCCGCCTCATACGACCTTCCAAGATATAAAAGTACATCGGCATCGTTTTCATCAAGGGCATAAGCCTTCGTCAGGACAGCGATAGCATCGGAAGTTTTACCGATCTTAAAATAGCTTATGCCAAAGTCTTTCAGCACATCCTCATCGTCGGGAGAAAGTTTCAGCGCCTTGTCGAAATTCTTGAAGGATTCACCGGTCAGTCCCAGCCTTACCTGGGTGACGGCGAGACCGTAGAGCGCATCTGTATTATCCGGATTTTTTTTCAAGAGGTTCTGAAAGTGTTTTAGTGTCGTATCAAGATTTCTTTCTCCGAACATCAGGAGCGTTTGTATCCGTCCCAGCCCCCCAATGATGCTTTCTGCCCCGTGTTGTGTGTATTTAAACTGGAGTAATCCATCGAGGTAGCTGATTCTCTCACCGGTGCCCGGATGGGTGAGAAAATAAGACGGGACTGAATTGGAGTAGAACTGATATCTTCTCATAATCTTCAGAAAGTCCGGCATCCCCATGCCGTTATATCCCGCACTTACCATATATGACATTCCAAGCCTGTCGGCCTCTTCTTCATGTTCCCGGCTGTATTTGAGGTTCAACGTAGTGGCGGTTGCCATTGAAAAAGCCGCCGCCGCGGCAGATCCCTGACCGCCTCCGCCGAGAAAAGCCCCTGCCAGAATTGCCGCCAGTGTAGCGATACTGACTTTTTTTGATTTCTCGATTGTGTCCGCAATATGTCTGGCATTTACGTGTGCTATTTCATGCGCCAGCACACCGGCAAGCTGACTTTCGTTTTCGACAAGATTGATAAGACCCCTGTTCACGTACACGTAACCTCCAGGGGTGGCAAAGGCGTTAATCGCGGGACTTTTGATTACAGAGAAGCGAAAGTCGAAGGGAGCTCTTTTGCTCTGTTCAAGTATCTTATTCCCCAGTTTAATTATATAGTCGTTTACCTTTTCATTTTTGAGCAGGACATTGTTTTTTTCCAGTTTTTCATAGAATTCCTTGCCCAGCTTCTTCTCGTCTTCGATGGTAAAAGAGGCATAGGAATGCGCGGCCTGGAACAGGGTTACAAGAATCAGGGAAAGGATAAGTATGTTTTTTATTTTCATATTACAGTATTTCTAATTTTCGACAATTTTGTAGGGTGGCATTTTATATGCCACCGTTTACGGTCGGGTATAAAACCCGACCCTACAATCTTTCATGTTCGCCATAGGGGATATTAAGAGAGCTTTGCATAATACCAATATTGTCATTGCGAGCAAAGCGAAGCAATCTCGCAACATATTGACAATTCATAAGATTGCCGCGTCGCTAAAGCTCCTCGCAATGACCAGAATTGCAGTTTTGCAAAACTCTCGTTATAT